>JAFAHP010000364.1 GCA_019237175.1 Alphaproteobacteria bacterium | reverse complement strand
CCGCTGGTGCGGCTCACCGAAGAAAAACGGGAACGAGCCAGGGCGCTGCGAGCGAAGTGCAAACGGCGCCAAAACCCATCGCCGCCGCAGCGACCGCGCCGGAAAGTTCGCTTTCGCTGACGGTTTGGGCGCTCCCCTGCCCGTGCGAGATCGTGGCCCTGCGCTAATCTCGCCTCTCCGGAACAGTCGGCTTACTCTCCTCCCCCGACCGGAAGCCGGCGAACGCGCAACCGGGTATCGTCGAACACAACGACGCATCCACTTTGCAGCGGCTCTTCGACCGCCGGCAAGTTGGCCAGCAGCAATTCGGCTTGCCGGAGCTGATCCGCGACGATCGGCGAGAGAGCGTTATCAATGATAAACCGCACGCCCCATTCTCAGGTGCCGACCAGCGGCAGCTCGCGCTCGCGCACCGCTTCGGCGGCGTAGCGCAGCGCCTCGGCGATGTCCTCCCGTTGCAGATCGGGGTATGCCGCGAGGATCTCGGATTGGGTCGTGCCATCAGCGATCATCGCAACAACGGTCGCCACCGGAATGCGCAGACCCCGGACGCACGGCACGCCCCCCATCTGTCCCGGGTCGACCGTAATTCTGGTGAATTTCATCGTGTTCGCCTTTCGTGTTTGCCCATCTCGGCAAAAGCGAGCAGCATCGCGTCGAGAGGCGCTTTTCGTCCGACCCCTGGGGACGCAGAGCGCTCGGCGGTTTGCCTCCGGGGCGAGCTACGCCGTTGGTCCGCTTAAGCCCGGCTCGATTTTGGCCGTTTTCCCGACGGCAGCCAATGCCCGGACTTCTTGAGCAGCACGAGCCACGTCACTCCCTGGATCGAATGGCCTCATGCCTCTTTGGAAATCGAAGATACGAGGATAGATCAAAGGACCGATCAGCAAGGCACGCCTCAAAAAAAAGCTAAAAGGGTTTCATGTGCGTTGATCTTCTCTTCCCAGTCCTGTTCATTCAACCAGTACAGGTGCAATTTGATTGTGGGTCAAGGTCGATGATCAATACCCGTGAATTGAACTTTTTGTAGAGTAACGCCGCAATCTCAACCGATAACGTAGTTTTGCCGACGCCCCCTTTGAAGTTGATGAAGGAGACTGCGAGCGCCATAAGGTCCTCGAAAAGCAGTGTGGGGCAGTGTGGGATAGGCAAGCTGGTGCGAAGTGTAGCGCGCCCGGGGCAAAACAGGTAGCCCGCGGCCGTCTGGATGCGGGCCAGAGGCCGTTCGTGCCAGTTGACTGGCCGGACCGCTCGCGTTTTTCAGACCGCGGTATAGCCGCCGTCGACCAACAGATCGCTGCCGGTTACAAAACTCGCTTCGTCGCTCGCGAGGAACACCGCAGCGGCAGCGATCTCCGCAGGTCGGCCGAGCCGCCGAAGAACGTGCTTAGGCGCCATTACGGTGCGCGCGGCCGCAAAGCTGCCGTAGCGGCGCGTGAGCCGTTCGGTCTCGACCGCGCCGGGCGAGAGCGTGTTGACGCGGATGTTCTGGGCGGCGTGGTCGATCGCCATGACTTTAGCCAGCTGGATCAAGCCGCCTTTGGTCACGCAATAGGCGGCGCGCCCAGCGCTGCCGACGCGGCCTAATTGCGAGGCGATCAGAATAATCGATCCGCCGCCGCTCGCGATCATGACCGGCAAGGCGGCGCGGCACAGCAGAAAGGAGCCGGTCAGATTAACCGCCACATTCCGTTCCCAATCGGCAAGGCTGGTCTCGACAACGGTACCGCCGACATCGTACGGGGCGGCACCACTGACGAGGATGTCGAGACGGGCGAACGCTTCCCTTGCGGCAGCCACCGCCGCCAGCGTGTCGTCTTCGACGGCGACGTCACCGCTACAATAGGCAGCGCGGCCCCCCGCCTTTTCGACGAGGCGCGCGGTTGCCTCGGCACCGCCGCGATCGATGTCGAAGCAAGCGACCGCGGCACCCGCCTCGGCGAACGCCACAGCAATCGCCCGGCCGATACCGCCTGCGGCGCCGCTGACAAGCGATGCCTTGCCGCTGAGCCTCATCCGTCAGTCACTCGGCGGCTATAGCATCACGGTGCCGCCGTCGATGGCGATCGTCTGCCCGGTAACGAGTGCGGCGGCGTCGGAAACAAGCCATAAGGCGGCCCCGACGAGATCCGATGGCGCGAGATTGCGCTGAATCGACTGGCCGCCTTTGATCACATCGAGTGCCCGGTCGAGTCTGTCGCCAAAAAATTCCCGCGTCCCTTCAGTCAGAACAGCACTCGGCGCCAGGGCGTTGACTCGGATCCGATCGCGCCCCAGTTCGCGCGCGAGACCGCGCGTCAACCCGATCACCGCCGCCTTCGACGTCGTGTAATGCAGCCCATACGGCATACCGTAGGTCGCGGCAAGCGAAGCCATATTGACGATGCTGCCGCCGCCAGCCTGTCGCATCGCCGGCACCACCGCCTTACAGCAGTTCCACACCCCCTTGACGTTGACGCTCATCGCCGCATCCCAGTCGGACTCTGCAATCGCGTCGAAACGGCCGCCGCGCAATGGACCATAAAGCGCGGCGTTGTTGATCAGCGCGTCGATCCGCCCAAAAGTCTCGACTGCGGTTTCGGCCATGTCTCGGGCGGAGGATATGTCGCGTACGTCGAGGCGAAAGGGGATCGCGGAGCCGCCGGCTGCACTCAGCTGCTCGATTGTGGCACTACAATCGTTGATGTCGGCCGCGACGATGCGCCCGCCGGCGGCACCGAGACCGCGGGCGAACTCCTGACCGATGCCGCGCGCCGCACCGGTGACGACGATCACTTTGCCGTCAAGTTCCATTGCGGATGGCCGACCGGTGAAATCAGACGATTTCTTCGGTGCGCGGATCGATCAGATGCATTTTGTTGAGGTCGGCGATCAGCGCCATCGGCTCGCCGGCGGCGCGGGCGGCCGCCGGATCGACACGCCCGCAAACCTCGACGCCGTCGACAATGAAATAAACCATGGTTTCCATACCCATCGGCTCGACCACGTCGAGCCGCACGGAAAACGGCACGACTCCAGGCGGGGCTTCGCCGCGCGGTTCGGTTATATGCTCGGGCCGCAGGCCAAACAGCAATTCGGTGTCAACGTAGGAGCGATATCGCGCCTCGCGGTTTGCTGGCACCGGGAACGTGAGCCCATCAGAAAGCCGAACCGTCAACCCGCTGCCGTTGCGAGCGATACGGCAAGGCAACAGATTCATCGTCGGGGAGCCGATGAAGCCTGCCACAAACCTGGTCCTGGGATGGTTGTAGACCTCGTCGGGGGTGCCGATCTGTTCGATCCGCCCGGTGTTCATAACCACGACTCGATCGGCCAACGTCATCGCCTCGACCTGATCATGAGTGACGTAAACCGTTGTCGTCGTGACCGTCTGATGCACTTTTTTGATTTCGGTGCGCATCTGCACGCGCAGTTTGGCGTCGAGGTTCGATAACGGCTCGTCGAACAGAAAAACCTTGGGATGGCGCACGATAGCGCGTCCCATCGCGACCCGTTGCCGTTGACCCCCGGAAAGCTGCTTTGGCCGGCGATCCAACAAGTTGGTGATGTCGAGGATGCGGGCCGCCTCCTCGACGCGCGCCTTAATCTCGGTCTTTGCGAACTTCTTCAGCCGCAAGCCAAAGGACATGTTTTCAAACACCGACATATGCGGGTAGAGCGCATAATTTTGGAATACCATTGCGATGTCGCGGTCCTTTGGCGGCACGTCGTTGACGAGCTGGTCGCCAATATAGATTTCGCCGGACGTGGCCTCCTCGAGCCCCGCGATCATCCGTAAGGTCGTGGTTTTGCCGCATCCGGAAGGACCGACGAGCACAATGAACTCGCGATCGGCGATATCGAGGTCGATGCCCTGAACTGCCGGGGTCTTGTCAAACATTTTAACAATATTGCGGAGCGCAACCTGCGCCATCGTGCCCGTCCTTCCCTGCTCGCCGCTCGTGCGCCTGCAGATAATCGATGATCTAGTAATCCATCACAAACGCATAGATCAACAGATGTGGTGCGGCGTCGCCCTCTGCGCGCCGGCGCGGAACAGCCTCAGAGCCCGCCCACTTCTAATTTCACCATAAATTGCCGCGGCTTGCACGGTTTTAAAAAGGGGTGCTTACTCGCCGCCTATTCGCGCTTCGCGGCTCTCGATCGACACGTCTCCGGCGGCAGGGCTGAAAATGCCGGCATCGTCCGGACGCGAACCGCGATGGCGCTCGAGTTCATAGGCGTAACGACGCAGGGCGTAGGCCTCGCTCACATAGCCGATGACACGGCGGCCTTCGCTATTGTCGATAACCGGCAATGTCTCCTGGCGGGCTTCGCTGAACCGGTTGAGCGCGGTTCGCAGATCGTCGCCGGGCAGCAGGTGGGCGGGCGGCGCCGACACCAACTCGCCAACGGTTTTCGGCTCATCCATGCCGGCGACCCCATGGGTCTCGGCCGGATCGAGAATGCCGGAGAGGCGGCCGTCGCCGTCGACCACAAATACCTGTTTTGTGCTGCCGGCAGGGTACCGGCGATGCAGTTCGTCAACCGACAAATCCGCCGAGATCACCGCCGGATCGCGGCGCATCATCGGCCCGATCAAGAGCTCGTTTATCCAGCCGACATCCTCCGGGCTGTGGATCGTCAGCCCGCGCAGATGGAACCGCCAAGTTGCAAACGAATAACCAAACCAGTGCCGCACCGCGAACGCGGCGGTGACGACCCCGACCATCACCCCGATGGTCGCGGAAAAATCACCGGTCGTCTCCAGCACCAGCATGATCATCGTCATCGGCGCGCCGACGATGGCCGCGGCCACCGCACCCATGCCGACCAGCGCGTAGATCAGCGGGTCGGCCGAAAAATGGGGTACGAACTCCAGTAACAGTCCGCCGCACAGGCTGCCAAACAGCGCCCCCAGAAACAACGAGGAGCTGAACAGCCCGCCGCGAAAGCCGGAGCCGATCGAAATCGCCGAGCCGGCGATCTTGGCGACGACCAGCCCGGCCAGAAAAGTCAGGTCAAACCCGCCATGCAGGTCGGCGAGTATGCCGCCGTGACCGCTGCCGAGCACTTGGGGAAACGGCACCGCGATCATCCCCAAAATCACTCCGCCCAGGGCCGGTCGCGCCCAACGCGGCACGGCGCGCGCGCGGAACAGCCTCTCGGTCGACGTCACCCCCTTCATCGTCGCGATGCCGAGGCCGGCGGCGGCAAGGCCCATCGCGAAAAACGCGATATAGTCGGCCGCAGTAAGCCCGGTGTCGTGCCAAACGACAAAAATCGGACTCGAGGCGAAGAGCGCGCGCACCACCAGCACCGCGGTTAGCGCAGAAATGCCGACCGGCGCCAACGCCTGCAAAGTGTAGCTGCCGATAATCAGCTCGAACGCGTAAAACGAGCCGCTTAACGGAGCATTGAATGCGGCGGCAATGGCGCCCGCAGCCCCGCAGCCGACGAGCAGGCGAACGTCGTCGCGCCGCAACCCGATACTGCGGCCGATCCGCGAAGCCATCGCTGCCCCCAGCTGGGTATAGGCGGCCTCAAGCCCGACCGAGGCGCCGAACCCGCCGGACAGAAGCGTCACCCAGACCAACCCGATACTGTCGCCGAACGACATTCGGCCGCCGAAGAGCGCATTGGCTTCGATCGCATCGACGACCTCGCGCGGGCGCCAACGGCGCAGCATCGTCGCGCTGAGACCGACCAGGACACCGCCGATGACAGGCATGATAATGACGCGCGGCGGCCCGATGCCCGTGACCTCGCTGAGGTGCGCGCCAATCGGGATGTCGAAGGCCAGTTTTCGGACGATACCTAATGACAGATTGATCAGGACCACGCCGAGACCGGCAGCGACGCCCGCGGCAAGCGCCAAGACAAGCAAAAACAGCTCGCTGTCGCGCAGCCGCGCCTCGCGGCGCGAACCGGCGGCCGCGAGATCGGTGTCGCGTATCCGCGCGTCCGATGCGATCTCCGCCACGCGCATTCGCATAGGCGGATTGGCCGTGGCTGGCAAGTCCGGGCTTACGGCGGCGCCTGCCGAAATCCAAAAACGCATGCCGCGCAGCGCCGGAATTCGTTCAATGGCGCGAGAAATAGACACGGTAAAGCTGCTCGCGAAAGGGTGCACTAGCTTCGATCGCCGACTGGAAATCGGCCTTTCCCAGGACGAAAGTATCGACCGGTTCGGTCGCCTGCACCGTCGCGTTGCGCGGTTCGCCACTGATCAGCGCAACCTCGCCAAAGAAATCGCCGCGGCCGAGGCGGGCAACCTCGTGATCGGCCCGGATGACATCGACCTCCCCATCGGATATCAAAAAGAAATCCTCGCCGGGCTCCCCTGCACGAAGGATGGTGTCTCCGGCGGCGTATTTTCGCTTCGTCATCTTTTCCGCAACATCGGTCAACTGCGTCGGGGTCAGCGCCCGGAACAATTCGACCGCCCGCAGGAATTCGCAGATTCGCAACGCATCGTGCAGGACAACGTCCGAGACGATCCGACCATCCACCATGTGAACAAGGCGGTCGGCGGATTCGATGATGCGGTAATCGTGAGTCACCATGATCACCGCGCTGTCGTGCTCGACCGTCATCTCCTTGAGCAGCTCGACCACCTTCCTTGCCGAATCGCGATCAAGCGCCGCTGTCGGCTCGTCGGCAAGGACGAGACGCGGGCGGTTGACGAGGGCTCGCGCAATGGCGACCCGTTGACGCTCGCCGCCCGAAAGCAGGTGCGGTTTGTAGTCGACGCGATGCCCGAGGCCGAGGCGATCGAGGATCTCGGTGCCGTGTTGGCGCATGCCTTTCGGCGGTAGATGGGCGAGCTGCATCGCCATCTTGACATTTTCGTATGCGCTCAGCGCATCGAACAAATTATGCATCTGAAATATGAAGCCGATGTTGCGCCGCACCTCGACCAGGCCATGCGGCGGCAGCCGCGACAGGTTATGGCCGAGAACTTCCATGCGTCCGGCCTGCACCGAGCGCAGCGCCCCGATCAAAGTCAGAAGGGTCGTCTTTCCGGCGCCGGACGGGCCGGTCATGACCACCAGCTCGCCCGCCGAGATCGCGATCCGATTGTCGAACAACACTTGGTTGCGTGCCACACCCTCGCCGTAAAAGTGGTCGAGAGCCTCGACCCGTACTACCGGCTCCGCTGCGGCGGGAGCGGCAATCGGCGCCGGGGCCGGGGGTTCGGCGAGCATCGCACACATCAGAACACCGCCGCAGGATCGGCCCGGATCACCCGGCCCACCGCAATTGTTGCGGAGATCAAACACATGCCGAGAGTTAGGGCGAGGCTCAGCAAGGTAATGCCGAGGCTCATCTGCATCGGCAGCAGCGCGATGTGCTCGATCAGCCGATAAAGACCGAGGCTTGTGAGCCACGCCGGGATCCAGCCTGCAATGCCGTTCAACCCTGCCTGCTCCAGCACCACGCGCAACAGGTAGGCAGTCGGATAACCGATCGCCTTCAGCGTGGCGTATTGCGGCAGCCGGTCGGAAACCTCGGCAAACGTGATTTGATACGAGATCAACATGCCGACGACGAAGCCAACGATCGTTCCGATGGCAAAAATCGGTCCGGCCGAGGACAGGTTGGCTTGGAATGCGCGCTCAAACGCGACCAGTTGATCTTTGGTCATGATGGTGATGCTCGCCGGCAACGCTCTGCGCAGCGCGCTCTGTACCTGAGCCGGGTCAGCACCAGGTGCGAGCTTGATCACGCCGAGCTCGACGCCCGGCGGGTCGCTAACGCTCGCGTGCATCACGCTTGCAAATGTGCGCTCGCTCATGATTACCGTGCCGTCGCTGACGAAATCGGGGCCGAGCGCGAATTGACCGACAATGTCGGTTCTGACGCCGTTAATCTCCGATTGCGCCACCGGCCGATCCATGCCGAGAAAGCGGCGAGCGCGGCGATCGACGAGCACCGCACCCGTTGCCTGCAGCCGGCCGCGCTGCGTGTTCACAGCCGGCAGCAGAAGGACCGGTCGGTCAGGATCAAAGGCGAAACCGCGGATCAGGTAAACCTTGCCGTCGACCGGGCTCTTCCAGAACAGGTCATACCAGTCCGCATAGAACGGCGATACACTCTTTACTCCGGGTACGGTTTTAGCGGTCGCCAAGAGGCTCACCGAAAACGGATCCTGGGTCGCGAATTGGTATTTATGCGCGCTCTGCAAAAAGATCTCGCCGTCAAGCCCGCGCAGCACCCGAAGCGAGGCGGCGAAAAACGCCTCTTGGAAGCCGAGCTGGGTCAGCATCAGCAATACCGCAAAGCCGATGCCGGCACTCGACCGAACCAGTCGCCATTTGTTCGCGATGACGCCGCGCCAAGCGAGCGGCACCGCATGCATTCCGCCCCGATCAGCGAGAAAGAACCCTACCGCCATTTCACCTATTGCTCAGAAGACGTCGGCAGGGTCAGCGCGTCTGAGGCCATCTGCTGCCAATAAAGCCGAGACGACGGCCATCGCCAGCGACGCAGTCAACACCAAGGCGGCATGGCCGATGGATAAGGTCATCGGGAGTAAGGTCCTCTGCCTGATCTCGTCATAAATCAGCGCCGCCGCAGCCAATGCCGGCCAAAAGCCGGCCACGGCAATGATCAGCGACATTGCGGTGACCGTGCCCGCAAGAGCGCGATCGCTATAACCGATCGCTTTCAGAGTGGCGAATTGTGGCAATTGTCGGCCGATCTGGGTCGATACGATCTGGTAGATGACCATAATCCCGACCACGATCGAGATCAGCAAGCCCGAGCCGAAAATCAGCCCGACCGAAGTCCGCGTCGTCCAATAGCCTGCCTCGTAAGCATCGAGTTTCGGTCGCGTGAAAATCGTTGTGCCGGGACCGGTCAACTTCTGCAGATCGGCGGCGGCCCCGCTCGGATCGACGCCCGGCTTCAGTTGGATCGCGCCCAAATTGGGCATCGCCAGGCCGCGATGCGGCAACAGCCGCGCAAAATTCGCCTCGCTGAGAAGCGCTACACCGAGCCCCATAAAACCCGTGCCAAGCACATATTGCCCGCCGATCGCCTCCCGGCGATCGGCGATATCGACGACGCGGCCCGCCTCGATCGGTCCGAAGATCGGCCGCGTCGCATTGTCGACAAGGATTGTATCCGGTCGCGACAAGACGCCCAGGTCGGCATTGATGCTGGCCGGTGTCAAAACGGCGCTCGCCGGATCGAACCCGATTACGAAAAGATCGGGCCACAGCCCGTCTTCGCCGCTCTTCCACTTGACGAAGCCGAAATAAAGCGGCGTCGCTTTGACGACATCTGGCGAGTTGCGGGCCGCGATCAGCCGGGTCAGCTGAAACGCGCCAGGCTGTGCCTGATACTCATACTGGTCCGAAACGAGCAGCAGGTCGAATCGCATGTGGTCATACAGCAGCAACCCACCCTGCGGCACGGCGAAGAACAGACCCAGCTGGATAAAGACCAGCAATATCGCCATAAAAATGCCGGCCAACGCCAGCGCCGTTCTTCCTATGTCTTGCGTCAGGATCCGCCAAGCGAGTTCGATAGTCACGCTCGCCGTCCCGCAGGTTGCGAGGAACCTGCCACATTCGACCCTTTCGTCTGCCCGTTAATTATCAAAGACACCTGCTGGGGTACTGAACGCCTACACTCGGCGCCGCTGCAACGCATAATCGACGAACCCCTGACGGGCGGGTCAACTCAATTGTTCGGGCCGAGGGGGATGGTTGGTCAGCCGGGCGGCGTAGCCATGCATCGCTGAGCATGCGTTTTAGCTGCCTTACGATACGCGACGCACGCGACACTCCGGCAGGCAACACCCCGGCGGCGAGCGATCGGAAAGGGCGAAGGCGTGATAGCACGTACCGTTTTTACAGTCGGAACTGTCGCGCGGGGTGGCAAACGCTCTTCCCGCCGCCCGGCTGATGCGAATCGGCCGGCCGATCGCCGGAGTCAAGAATGAAACTTTTCGCAGATCTTTCGCCCGACGGCAGCGAACTGCCTGAACCGGCCGATCGGCGCCGGCTCTCGCTTGGCTTCGCTGCCTGGGAGGAAATGCTCGCCGGGACGGACACCCCTTCCGAGGCGAAAACCGCACTCAATTGGAGCAGGTCGCCCCCAGGCAAGAAGTTGCTCGCCTCGATTTTTGGCAACAGTCCCTATCTCGGCGGGCTTGCTGTCCAAGAATGGCAATTCCTGACCCGTGTCGTCGAAGAGGGACCGGATCCCTTGTTCGACGTGATCGCGGCCGCAATCGAAGATCCCGCCGACCGAAAGGAAGACATCGCGGCGCTGATGCGCCGATTGCGCACCGCCAAGCGCCGCGTGGCGTTGCTTGCCGCCGTCGCCGAGCTGACCCGCGCCTGGTCGCTCGAACAACAAACCGCGGGTTTGAGCCGCTTTGCCGATGCGGCAATCGGGGCGGCACTACGCCTTTTGCTGCGTCAGGCGGCGAACAGAAACCTGATCGGGCTCCGGGATCCAGGCGATCCCGAACCAGACAGCGGGCTGATCGTGCTCGGCATGGGAAAGCTCGGCGCCAATGAGTTGAACTACTCGAGCGATATTGACCTCATTTTGTTCTTCGATCCGGCCAAGTCGCGCGTTACTGCGCGCGACGGCGCGCAGTCGTTGTTCAACCGAATGGCGCGCGACCTGGTGCGTATCCTCGAAGAGCGCACCGCCGAGGGTTATGTCTTTCGTGTCGATCTTCGGCTGCGTCCGGACCCGGGATCGACCCCGCCGGCGGTGTCGGTGCCGGCGGCCATGACCTATTACGAGACCGTCGGCCAGAATTGGGAACGAGCGGCGCTGATCAAGGCACGCCCGGTCGCCGGCGATCGCGCTGCCGGTGTACGGTTTTTGCGTTGGCTCACCCCGTACATTTGGCGCAAACACCTCGATTTTGCGGCGATCCAGGACATTCACTCGATCAAGCGGCAGATCAATGCCCATCACGGGCTCGGCCAGATCACGATGGAAGGCCACAACATCAAAATCGGCCGCGGCGGCATCCGCGAGATCGAATTCTTTGCACAAACACAACAGCTGATCTGGGGCGGGCGCCTCCCCGAGCTGCGGGTGCGCGCGACTTGCGAGGCGTTGTGCCGGCTCGCCGACACCGGGCGGATCGATCCGACGGTGGCGGCGGAATTGACCGCCGATTACCGCTTTCTGCGTCGGCTCGAGCATCGCTTGCAGATGGTTGACGATGCGCAAACCCATCGCTTGCCGCAAGACCGCGACGGTATCGCGCATATCGCGATCTTTCTCGGGTATCACAGCTTGGAGGCGTTCGGCGCCGAGCTCACCGCTCATCTCGGATCGGTCGAGCGGCATTACGCGGCGCTGTTCGAACAGGCGCCGAGCCTCGCCGGGCCCGGAAACCTTGTTTTTACCGGCGCCGAAGATGATCCAGATACGTTAACCACCTTGTCAGCTCTCGGCTTTGCGCGCCCGTCCGCCGTCGCCGCGCTGGTGCGGGGCTGGCATCATGGCCGTTTGCGCGCCACCCGCAGTCAGCGGGCGCGTGAGATCCTGACCGAGCTGGTGCCGCAGCTGTTGCACATCTTTGGCGTCACATCGCATCCCGACGAGGCGCTGCGGCGTCTCGACCAGTTCCTGTCGCGGCTCGCTGCCGGAGTGCAGCTGTTTTCATTGTTCCAGGCAAATCCCGGACTGCTGGCGCTCGTCGCCAACATTATGGCCGGGGCTCCGGGACTTGCCGAGCAATTAGCGCAACGGCCAGCGTTGCTCGACGCGGTGCTGACGCAGGAGTTCTTCTCGGCCCCGCCGGAACGACCGGGCCTCGCCGCCGATCTGGGGCGGGTCTTGGCCGGCGCCGGCGATTTTGCTGATAAGCTCGACGTGCTGCGGCGGTGGGCCGGCGAACGGCGGTTTCAAGTCGGCGTGCAACTGCTGCGCCGCACGATCGACGGTGGCGCGGCTGGCAAAGCTCTCGCCGATATCGCCGAGGCCGCACTGGAAGCACTGCTCGCGATGGTCGAGGAGGATTTTGCACGGCATCACGGGCAGGTAAGAGGTGGCTGTTTCGCGATTATCGGCATGGGGCGGCTTGGAAGCCGCGAAATGACCCTGGCTTCGGATCTCGACCTGATCTTGATCTACGATGCGCCACCCGCAACCACAGCCTCGGACGGCGCGCGGCCGCTTCCGATCTCAACTTACTATATGCGCCTGAGCCAGCGGCTGATTGGCGCGTTGACGGCGCCGACGGCGGAAGGGGTGCTCTACCAGGTAGATATGCGGCTGCGGCCCTCAGGTTCGTCGGGGCCGATAGCGTCAAGCCTCCAAAGTTTCGATCATTACCAGCGTGAGTCGGCATGGACCTGGGAGCACATGGCGTTGACCCGAGCGCGCCCCGTCGCGGGAGAGACTGGCCTGCGCCGGCGCATTGCCGGGACAATCGATGCTGTCTTGCGCATACCGCGCGACCCGCGGCGGCTGGTGGCCGATGTTGCCGATATGCGCAGACGCATTGCCGCCGAGCACCTGCGGCCGCCGCCATGGGAGCTGAAGTACCGCCGCGGCGGTCTGATCGACATCGAATTCATTGCACAGTATTTGATGCTGCGCGAGGCCGCCCAAACGCCGCAGCTCCTGCAGCGTGCCACGAGAGATGCGCTGCGAGCGCTCGATGCGGCGGGTGTATTGGCACCCCGGGCGGGGCGGGAGCTCGGCGCCGCCATCGAATTGCTCAGCAATGTCCACGCGGTGTTGAGCTTGATCGGCGAAAACGCAGAGCGTGACGGTAATTTCCCCGAACCTGACGCGGCCACTTTGGCGCGTTGTGCGGGTGCCGTTGACTTCGATCACCTCCTCAGAGATATCACTGATGCAACCGCGAATGTTCGCCGCTGGTACGATCGCCTGATCAACGTACCAGCGGCGCGCGCCCTGTCCGCGAACGCCGAAAACGCAGGAGACCGCGCAATATGAGCCTCGAGCCCGGCCAAAAGGCGCCCGACTTCACACTGCCGACAGACGGCAACGGCACCGTCACCCTTTCCAAGCTCGCCGGCAAAAAGGTGGTGTTGTATTTTTATCCGAAAGACGACACCTCGGGTTGCACCGCCGAGGCTTGCGGCTTTCGCGATGCTTTCCCCGATTATGGCGGAAGCGGTGCCGTCGTGATCGGCATTTCGAAGGATTCGGTCGCCTCCCACGACAGATTCAAAAAGAAACACAATCTGCCCTTTATTCTCGCCTCCGACGGCAACGGCGAGGTGTGCGAAAAATACGGGACTTGGGTCGAGAAAAGCATGTATGGCCGCAAGTATATGGGCATCGACCGCGCCACCTTTCTGATCGACGCGGCGGGCACCGTGCGCGGCGTATGGCGGAAGGTCCGGGTGCCGGGTCACGTCGCCGAGGTGCTAAAGGCGGCGCAAGTCCTCTGACGGCAGTGAGCCTGACCGCTGGAGCGGTCGCGATCCTCAATATGTCAGCCGCAGCCGGGAAGGCGGCGGCGAGCAGCGCGCTGGCGGCATCGTGGGCCGAAAGATCGATGGCGATCGGCGACTGTGCCCCACCGCCGCGGCCGGCGCGGCCCTTATTCCCACGGTTGCTGCTGCCGCGCGACATGCCGAAGCGGCGCAATTTCGGCTCCTTCGCGGGCCGCAAAGCACTTATTCATGCGCTCGCGCATATCGAGCTGAATGCGATCGACCTCGCCTGGGACATGGTGGCGCGCTTCGCGCAGGAGGGCTTGCCGCGCGAATTCTTTGACGATTGGGTCCGAATTGGCGCCGACGAAGCCCATCACTTCCGACTGCTCGCGGCGCGCCTCGAGGATTTTGGCGCGTGCTATGGCGATTTGCCGGCTCACGACGGGCTCTGGGAGGCTGCGGCGGCGACCAGCCATGATCTCTTGGCGCGTCTTGCCGTTGTGCCGCTCGTGCTCGAAGCGCGCGGCCTCGATGTAACGCCGCAGATCGCGGCACGCCTCGATCGCGCCGGCGATAGGGAGAGCGCCGCCGTCCTGCAAATCATCTATGAGCAAGAGATCGGCCATGTCGCCGTCGGGCGGCGGTGGTTCAACTTTCTCTGTCATGCCCGAGAGCTGGTGCCTCGGGACGTCTTTCACGACAGGGTCAAACGGTTTTTCAAAGGCGAGCTGAAGCCGCCCTTCAATCGCGCTGCGCGCGACGCGGCCGGTTTTCCCCCCGATTACTACGAGCCGTTGGCCGGGCCAGGCGAGGGCGGTGCTGCTTGATCTGCCGGGAGGTTGGGCTCGCGCCTCGAAGGAGATCCCGCGCGCCGCGCGCCGCGCGTCGCCCGCGAGCGCTCTGCCTCCTCGTTGACAACGCGCCGCCTCTCCGCCTCCTCGTGTACGACACGGGCCAGTTCGGCCTGACGGCCAAGCAGCTGACGGAAATCGACGATGTCGAGGCTGAGCAGCGTGCAGGGTTGCGCGGCGACGATTGTCGCGGTGCGAGGGCCGCCGGTCAGCAACGCCATCTCGCCGAAAAAATCTCCTGGACCGAGACGGACCGTCCCCGGCCGCAACCGCACCTCGACTTCGCCCTCGGCGATAAAATACATGCAATCGCCGTTCTCGCCGCGGCGCACGATGACCGCCCGCGAAGGATAATCGCGTGCCCGCAACAGGCGTGCGACGTCGGCGATAGCCGAGGCGCCGACATTCTTAAAAAAGGGAACCTTCGCGACGAGATCCCAGGTCCGCAGGAACTCGCGCCGGCGCAATTCCTCTGCGTAACCAGTGGCCAGAATGCCGGCCGCCAATGCAAAGACAAGGATTCCGGCGGCCATGACAACGCCGCCGAGGATTTTACCGGCCGTGGTCATCGGCACCACGTCGCCATAGCCGGTCGTCGTCAGCGTGACGATCGCCCACCACAACGCTTGCGGGATCGAGCCGAAGAGTTGCGGCTGAGCGTTGCGTTCGAGCAGGTAAGCGAGGCTGGCAGCGGCGAGCAGCACAATGCCAAACGCCAGGAGCACCGACAAAAGTGCGTCTCGGGCGCGGCTGACGACCCGCCGCAAGCCGGCAAGCCCGGAGGAATAGCGGGCCGGCTTGAACGCCCAAACAAAACCATAGAGGCTCGCGTAGGCGGGGCTGAAGGCGATGTCGAGGATTCCGGGCATTGCCCCGAGCAGGTCGAACACGCCACTCGGCGAGGTCACCCACGCCAATCGGGCGCGCCAGCGGCCACGATGAGCGCCCGGGGCCGCGACCGACGCACCGAGCCGCGTCAGGTATTCGGCAATAAAAAAGACGCAGACGGCTTGAAATCCGGCGTCGAGGAGCGTCTGGTGGGCCTTACGCCATGACGCCACCGTGTCGGCGAGCATGACGGCGATGCCGAGGACAACCATCGCGTGATGCACGAATCGAAATGCCCGCGCGGCATTGCCGGAGGTTTCTGGCTGAAGGATTCGATAGAGCCGCTCCCAGCTCATGTTGCGCTATCTTAATGACGCCAAGCGCCGGCTAAAAGTGCAGCGGATCACCGAATTCGTCTCATCGTCGCAGCGATTACGGCGCGCAGTTTCGGATCACGGATCTTTCGTATATACGAGTTTTGTGTTTATTCTCCCAAACAACCGCCGCGCGGTACTCGCCTATCTGCACGACGTTGCAATGGCGGCGGTGTCCTTCCTGCTCTCGCTCTATCTGCGGCTCGGGAACCAGATCGTTGGCTGGCATCCACGGCTGACCCTGATCTACTTGCTCACTCTTACCCTGATTGCGGCCGTGGTCTATCGGCTTACCGGGCTTTATCGCGGCATCTGGCGCTACGCTTCGCTGCCCGATCTCTACAACATCACGCGCGCGGTCAGCCTGACGATTCTTATCTTCCTGCCGGCGATGTTTGTGCTGACCAGGCTCGAAGGGCTGCCACGCAGCACTTTGCTGATCAACTGGTTTGTGCTGATCGCGCTGCTCGGCGGACCACGTCTTGCCTACCGGCTGTTCAAGGACCGGGGCCTCGACCATGTCCTCGAACGGACAAAGCATCAAACCGTACCGGTCTTGCTGATCAGCGCCAAGGAGGGTGCCGATACTTTTATTCGCGAGATGATGCACAACCCACGGGCCGTTTACCGGGTGGTCGGTGTTCTTTCCGATACCTCTTCACGCGTCGGTCGTGAGATCTACAGGGTTCCGGTACTCGGCACCATCGATTCGCTCGAAGAGGTGGTTGCTCAGCTCGACCGTCGCGGCAAACGCCCACAGAAGTTGATCATTACGGCGCGCAATCTGCCGGGAGTCCAGGTGCGGCGATTGCTTGACCAAGCCGACGCATTGGCGATTCCGCTTGCTCGGTTGCCCAAGCTGACCGACTTCCAGCGCAATCTCAACGATCCCGAGCGCACGTCCGAAAACGTATTGGAGCCGATTGCACTTGAGGATCTGCTGGGCCGCCCACAAGCGGTGTTGGACCGCGCGAGCATGTCACGGCTCATCGAAGGGCGGCGGGTATTGGTCACCGGCGCCGGTGGCACGATTGGCGCCGAGCTGTCGCGTCAAATCGCGGCCCTGTCTCCGTCTCGACTGGCGTTGTTGGATAGCAGCGAATTCGCGCTTTACGCCATCGACATCGAAGTGCGTGAGCGGTTTCCGGCGACGCTGCGGTTGCCGTTGCTGCGCGATGTGCGCGAGCGCACCCAGATCGACGAGGTGCTCGCGGCCGAGCGGCCCGAGATCATCTTTCACGCGGCCGCTCTCAAGCACCTGCCAATGGTAGAAGCAAACCCGATCGAGGGAGTGCTCACCAATATCATCGGCAGTCGCAACATTGCCGAAGCGGCGCGCGCCTTTGGCGTAGCGACGGTGGTGTTGATCTCGACCGATAAGGCGGTCAACCCGACAAGCGTCATGGGCGCCACCAAACGCGTGGCGGAGAGCTTTTGTCAGGCTCTCGACCTTTACGAGGCGCGGCGCATGTCCGGCGGGACCCGCTATGTGACCGTACGCTTCGGCAACGTTCTCGGCTCGACCGGCTCCGTGCTGCCGTTGTTTGCCCGCCAGCTCGCAGCCGGCGGGCCGCTCACGGTGACCGATCCAGACGTCACCCGCTTTTTCATGACGGTACGCGAAGCGGTCGAGCTGGTGTTGCAGGCGGCGGCGCAGCCGCCCGCTTCCGAGGCAGCCGATTTTCGCGGCGCGATCTGCATTCTCGACATGGGCGAACCGGTCAAAATCGTCGATTTGGCCGAGCAGATGATCCGATTGGCGGGGCTGCGACCAGGGCGCGATGTCGGGATCGAGTTTGTTGGGCTGCGTCCCGGCGAGAAATTGCATGAAGAGCTGTTTCATCCGGATGAGCCGCTGATGCCGACTTCGATCCCGGCGATCCGGCTGGCCGCACCGCGTACCGCCGATTACGGGGTGTTGGGCCGCTCGCTCGATGAACTCGAAGAAGCCGCGCGCATGCGGCGCGAACAACGGATGATGCAACTGCTAGAAAGATTGGTTCCCGAGTACCGTCGACCGCGGTTCGAGCCGAGCGCAGCGGCCGCGTCGGGAAGTTAGTCCGGTGGTGGGTCAGCTGCGCTGTGGTTCGCGGCTCAACCCGTTCGCCGCCAGCGCATCGACATACCTGCGCCAGCGCAGCTCGTACTCGACACCGAGCTGGTAGAGGTAGCTCCACGAAAAGATGCCGGTGTCGTGGAGATCGTCGAAACTGATGCGCACGGCATAATTCCCGACCGGCTCCAGCCCGATGATAGCGACATGAGCGCGCCCCGAGACCAGCGTCTTTTGCCCCGGTCCATGTCCCTGTACCTCGGCCGACGGACTTTCGACGCGCAGATACTCGGCTGGCAGGCTAAATCGGCTGCCATCGTCAAAGCCGACCTCGAGGCGCTTGTCCGCTTTTTTGAGACGCAGCTCGACCGGCCAGCGCGTTGTCCCGGCGACGCTCACCGGAACTTCCTCAAGGCGGCGGAAGCCGCTTGGCTGGCTGCTCGTCGTCGCGCAGCGGGCGGGCCTCGTCAACCAGCATTATCGGGATGCCGTCGCGGATCGGATAGGCGAGCCCCCCCTCCTCGCTGATCAGCTCTTGAGCCTCGCGGTCGTAGCGCAGCGGCCCTTTGGTCAGCGGACACACCAGGATTTCGAGCAGTTTAGGATCGATTTCCGGCGATCCTTCCATCTTGCGCCTCCACACGCTCCTCGGGCCAGGCTCAGTGGCGGACCCCGCCGCCCTCGCGCGGAGCGTCCATGACCGCCATCTCGACGATCGCGGTCAACAGTTCGGCGCGCTCGTCGATATCGCGAGCCTCGAGCAACGCCTGCTTTTCGCTCGGTTCAAACGGGCACACCATGGCGATCGAGGTGACCAGCCGGTCACCCGGGACATTACTGATTGCCTCCCACTCGGCCTTGATCTGATGCTTGTCGAAATAGGCGCGCAAGCCGCGTATCAAGCGCTCGCGGTCAAAACTCGGCGCGCCGGGAGTTCTCAGATCGCCGGCGAACTCATCCCAGTTCGGCACGACCCGGCGATAGCCGCTCACCAGCGGGAGCTCCTCGCGGATGCGGAAGCGGCATAGCCCGGTCAGCATGATCAGATAGTGCCCATCTTCGGTTTCGGTGAATGAAGTGATGCGGCCGGCACAGCCGGTTGGATAGACCGCGGGATTGCCGGACATCGGCACGTTCGGGTCACTCGGCTGGACCATGCCGATCAGCCGGTCGCCCGCCAGCGCATCGCGCGTCATCGCCAAATAGCGCGGCTCAAAGATATTGAGCGGCAGGCGCCCACGCGGCAAGAGCAGCACACCGACAAGCGGGAAGATCGGTAGGGTCTCGCACAGCGCAGCAAAGCCCGGCCGCTCGCTCATCGGCGTCCCTCCCTCAGGAAAACATCAGGGCCGACAGCCGCCGCCGTGTACTAAGGGTCAGCGGATCGGTGCCGCCCATAATCTCGAAAAACTTGAGAAGCTGCTTGCGCGCCGCCTGATCGTTCCATTCCCGGTCGCGCTTGTACAACGCCAGCAATTCGTCGATTGCCGCCTTGCGCTCACCCGTGCCGAAAAGTGCTGTGGCAAGCTCGTAGCGGGCCTCGTGGTCGTCGGGGTTCGCCGTCAATCTGGCGCGCAATTTGCCGGCTGAAGCCATCGCTGTCCTCGCCTGCTCGGCAAGGTCGAGCGCCGCGCGGGCAGCGGCGATCTCGGCATGGCCGGCATGCTCCTTTGCGATGCGGTCGAGCCCCTGGCGCGCCTTCTTGAGATCGCCGCCCGCAATCAACGCGCGGGCGAGCCCGGCCTGGGCCTCGGGATTTTGCGGATCGCGCTGCAGAATTTGCGAGAAAACAGCCCCGGCGCTGGCGTGGTCCCCCTGCTGCAGCGCTTCTTTGGCCATCGCCAATGCTTCCTCGACCGGGGAAGGTCCGGCCTTCCCGCCACCGACGCGCTGCACGAATTGTTTGACTTGGCTCTCCGGCAGCGCACCGACAAACCCATCGATCGGCCGCCCGTCCTTGAACGCATAGACCGCCGGGATCGATTGAATGCGCATCTGCTGCGCGATTTCGGGGTTCTCGTCGATGTTCAGCTTGACCATGCGCACCGCGCCGTTAGCCGCGCGCACGGTTTTCTCGAGGATCGGGCCGAGCTGTCGGCAGGGGCCGCACCACGGCGCCCAAAAATCGACAATCACCGGGGTTTCGAACGAGCTGTCGATGACCTCGGTCATGAAGGTGGCGGTAGTGACATCCTTGACGGGGGCGGCAGCCGCGCCGCCGATCAAAGGTTCGCTCGGCATCGCTCTCCTCTTGTCAATTGCGCTACAACATGGCGGCAGGGATAGGCGAAGACAAGCGCCCGGACGGCGGAAGGCCTCGACACCCATGCAAATCCTCGCGCTCAGCCGGCGGAGCGGTGTTCAAGATCGGCAAGCTCGACGATCAGCGGGCGGTGCCCGCAGGCGGTGATAAAGCGCAACAGGTCGCCGGGCGAGATCGCGGTCGTCCGGTCGTTCGTCAGGGGATGATAGTTCAGCGGATCTTGCTGCAGCATGTCGCGGTCGAGCACCGCAGTGACCTGCCGCGTGATGTCATTGACGAGCGCAAATGGAGTAACGCTGCCCGGCCGCACCCCCAAAAGCGTGTAGAGATCATCGGCCCCGCCAAATGAAAATCGGGGCGCGCCGAGACGTGCGGCGAGCCGCCGGAGGTCTATGCGGCGCTCCTCGAGCATGACCGCGAGCCAGAAGGCCCCTTTCCTGTCCTTCAGGAACAGAGTTTTGCAATGGCCGCCGGGCAGGTCGCCGCGTAGGGCGCCCGCTTCGGCGACGGTAGAGACCGGGGGATGGCTCGCGGTTCGATGGGCGATGCCCAATGCGTCCAAGCGCTCAAACAGGTCCTCGGGGGTAAGCGGGTGCCCGGGCATGGCCAGACCATGCCGTCCCCGGCCGGCCGCGGCAAGTGCTGGAAACGCAAACCTTTGCTAAAACCTCGGCGCGCAGCTATCATGGAACCGTTGCCGCAGGGACGCCGCGGCGACGGAGCGCGGGCGTAGCTCAGGGGTAGAGCACAACCTTGCCAAGGTTGGGGTCGAGGGTTCGAATCCCTTCGCCCGCTCCAGATTTCAAGTGTACGGCCCGGACACCTGGGTAACCGGCCGTACGTAAGACGCGGGTGGCAACCACATGGCAAGCGACGTTGCCGGGGAACGGATACCGGGGCGTTTGCGCAGACTCCCGCCTTCGCGCCGCTGAGACCGATTTCGCGAAAACGGCGGGGCACAGAAACTGATCAGCCCGATCCGCGGCGTGTGGCCCCTGCTGACAGCAGGGGCCGGCTCTTCTGGCTTCCCTCGGGCAAGAACGATGCTGTCGTTGGGCCCGAGCTTCAGAATTTCTGCCTCTCAACCCTTGGGGCTTTGTTCTTCGGCTTCAAAATTCTTCCTCTGCGCGGCAACGCCCTAGTCGGGTGCACGCTGCATCGCCATCAGCTCCATCTCTCGCAAATGTACGGCCTCCGCCGAGACCAAGCGTGTCGCATATTCCTCGAGAACAACTGACTTGTCTTTGACGAGCGAGAGTAATTCCCGATAGAGTTCCACACCAGCCTCCTCCCGCTGGATTGATTCGGCGAGAATCTCATCGATCGTATTGTGCCGCGTGGTCGGCAACGCCGCGATGCCGAGCGCCGGCCTCCTGTGCAATCGCATGATCATTTGACCCGCCTCTTGCGCATGGGTCAGCGATTCCGCCGCATTCTCACGCAGCCAAGAGGTTATCGGAATCCGGGCGTGACCGTAGATCATAAAGGAGTAGTGCGTGTAGTAGATGACTGCGGCAAGTTCCATCTGCAGAATTCGGTTGAGCTGCTCGACCACGGCATCGACGTCAAATTGAAAAGACCTTGCCATCTCGGTTCTCCTTTGCCCTGGCGACATTCCCGGCCAGTCGTTGCTGCGATCCTATCGCGCTTCAACCGATCGGTAACGAGCGAACACGTTCGACCGCTGCGTCGTTCACCGGCGGTGCTGCGGTCGGAACGACAAGCTTTTTGGTGAGGGTATAAATCTCCGCCGCGAACGTGCGATGGTGGACTTTGCCGGCGCGTCCAGCGCCGACGGTCTCAGAGGCGCCGGTGGGCCATAAGTGGCCAATAATCCTGCAGTGATAGGCTGTGCTAATGCCCAACACGAGCATCGGTCGATCGCGTCTCGTTCGCCGACCATCTGCCAGTGGCGCTCCAGCACCACCCCCGACGCGCCGAGAGTGCTGATCGTGTCGATGGAATAGAAGATTGCTTCTGCGAGCGAGTTGAGCGCGCCGGCTTCAAAACCGATGCTGATCCTGAGCCTCGCCATCCCGGTACTGTGCCACACGCGCCGGACCGCAATCCCTGCTGATTTTCGGATAGTGCCGCCAATTGCTGCGCCG
>JAFAHP010000314.1 GCA_019237175.1 Alphaproteobacteria bacterium | reverse complement strand
AGCGGCATGACGGTATAAAGGCAGGTCTGGCGTCCGGGCGGCAATTCGATGACCCGCGCGAGCCAGGGGCCGTGCACGCGTGCGCCAACCCAGGCTTCGCGGACAAAGGCTGCCCGGTAGGCTTCGATGCTGGCCACCTGGGGCTTGGGGAATTTCACCGCGACATTGCCGCCCTCGATCTCATCTTCTGCGGCGAACAGCCGAGTGTAACGGCCGTCGGAGACCAGCGCCTTGAGGACAAATCCGTCGATCGTCTCACCGACGACCGGCACCGGGATCACCGGCAGCTGCAACAATGTGGCGCTGACATCGGCGGATCCCGCCGCCGGCAGCCCGACCACATCGAGAACCAAGGCGGTGCAGTTGTCGGTGCTGCCCGATTGCAGTGCTGCCATGACCAATGCGTTGGCGGTGTCCTCGGGAGCGGAGCGGTCGCGCAGGATTTCGGCGATGCTCTGATCCGACAAAGATCCATGCACGCCGTCACTGCACAACAGGAAGCGGTCGTGCAGCGTCACCGGCTGCGTGGCGTAGTCGAGCCGCACCTCCGGCTCGACGCCGAGCGCCCGGATCAGCGTATTCGAATGGCCGGTGCCATCCCGGCGAATATGGTCCTCGGTCAAACAAGTTAGTCGATCCCGGCTTAGCCGGTAGGCGCGCGTGTCGCCGACATGCAGCAGGTGGGCGAGGCGGCCGCGCAAGACCAGCGCCGTAAAGGTGCAACCCATTCCCGCGAGTTCGGGATCTTGACGTCCCTGCGTATTGATCCACCCATTGAGCGCGCTGAGGATCCTGGCTCCGGCCCGCTGGACCTCCATCGTTTCAGGGAGGTCGCAAAATCCGTCGAGAAACCCGCGCACCGCGGTTTCGGCAGCGGCTCGTCCGCCTCTCGCACTGCCGATGCCGTCGGCAACCGCCGCGACGACTTCATGGCGCGGTTCGGGGAGCTCGGCCCCGTAAAGCGCAGCGGCGAAATCCTCGTTATGCTTGCGCAACCCGGTTTTTGAGGCAAAGCCGACGCGGGCCTGTACGCCGACCTCAACCGTCGTCATGGCGGTGCGTCCGTATGATAGCCGCAAGTCCCGATCGAGCCGCGCGAACGCCAGCGCAAGTTTGCGATCGGAGCGTCACTCCGATCCCGCGATATTTTCAAAAGTGCAGCGACCATGGCGGAAATGCCCTCGATGCCAAGCGCCCCCGAGACTAGCGAAATCGACATTTCTCGGCAAACTTATGAACGCAACAGACATATAGCCTAAATTATAGGCACATTATTGCCTAACAATCAGGCAATCGCCTGGCGTTGCCGGATCGGATGTGTCCGGATGCGACTACTCCGGGTCACATTGATAATGCAGAAAATAGCCACCGGTGCTCGAGGCATTGCGTAATTGAAGCTTGCCGGTGGCGCGCTCGAGGTCAAAAAACCCTTGATTTGGATCATGCCAACTGATCCACCGATCGGTGATCGTCGCGGCCGACGAATTAACACGACTGCGATCGAGGTCGATGACGATCGGCCAACTCGCGCCGCTCGCAGGGTTGGTGCAGCGCAAGTGGACAAGCCCCGCTGCGGCCGCTTTGAGGTTCCCGGCGTGGACGGCTAGCAGACCCGCAACCGTGATCGCCGCCGCCAGCCAACATCGCGGAGCGCGCCGTCGCGACGGCGGCGCTTGCCTTTGAAGCCCCACGAGAAGCCCAAGGCTATCGGCGGTCATCGCGCGAGCGGCTCATCGATACTCGACCCACTGTGCATCTAGGCACGGATCTTGCCTCAAGCCAACCAGAGGGGGGTGCAGTTCCCGCATTCGCCAATGGAGGGCACGGCTTAACGCCCGGGTCCGATAACGATCGCGAGAGGCAGAGAAATGTTAGTTCCAACACCAAAATGGCTCGATACCGGTTCCAATGCTTGGCAAATGGCCGCCGCCACCTTTGTCGGCCTGCAGAGCGTGCCCGGGTTGACCATCCTTTATGGTGGAATTGTCAAAAGGAAATGGGCGGTCAACTCAGCGTTCATGGCGATCTACGCTTTCGCCGCCGTCTTGGTGGTGTGGGTGTTATGGGCCTACAACATGTCCTTCGGCGATCAGATGTTCCCGTTCTGGGGGGTGCCAAAGCCCGCTCTATCCGCCGGGTTCATGCTTGGGCAAGCGACAATTCCGGCCGCCGCCTCGGGCATGCCGCCGCTCGCTTTCCCGATGTCGACGATGATGTTCTTCCAGTTCGTGTTTGCTGCGATCACGGTGATCATCCTCGGCGGCTCGCTGATCGGGCGAATGAGTTTCAAGGCGTGGATCATCTTTGTGCCGTTGTGGATGACCTTCGTCTATACCGTGGGCGCGTTCAGCCTCTGGGGTGGCGGCTGGCTTGCCCAACTCGGCGCGCTCGACTTCTCGGGCGGTTATGTGATCCATCTCGCCGCCGGTGTCTCGGGCTTTGTCGCAGCGTCGGTGATTGGCCCGCGTATCCAGGAGGACCGCGATCATTTCCCGCCAAACAGTCTTTTGATGGCGCTGGCGGGCGCCGGCATCCTGTGGCTCGGCTGGAATGGGTTCAATGGCGGCGACCCGTATTTCGCCAACGCCGACGCCTCGGCCGCGGTGCTCAACACCAATCTCTGCACCGCTGTGGCGCTCTTGGTGTGGACGATTATGGACACGATGGCCTACGGCAAACCGTCGGTCGTGGGTGCCATCAACGGCATGATCGCCGGCCTCGTCGGCATCACCCCGGCGGCGGGCTACGTCAACGGCTGGGGTGCGATCATCATCGGCATTTGCGCCGGCATCATCCCCTGGTTCTTTATGAACAAGGTGCAGACGAGCGCATTGTTCCGCAAGGTCGACGATACCCTGAGCGTGCTTTCGACCCACGGTGTGGCCGGCTTGATGGGCGGCCTCTTGACCGGTATCCTCGCCAACCCCGATATGCTCGAGTACATCGGGACGGAAAAGGATGCACCGGGCGTGAGTGGGACCGGCTGGCTCTACGGCAGCTTCCACCAGTTCATGTTGCAGGTCTACGCTGCGGCCTTCATCATCGTGGTCAACGTCGTGGCG
>JAFAHP010000296.1 GCA_019237175.1 Alphaproteobacteria bacterium | reverse complement strand
ACGATGACCGGCTTTTTCGCATATTTTTCGGTCAGATAGCGCTCGTGCTCCGACTGCAAATCCACACCCCAATCGACCGGGAACTCGAACTTCACATTCGCGCGCTCGAGCACCCGGATCGCCTCGCCGTAATCCATATGCACGAATTCCGAGCCGACAATGCCTTCGAGTTTTTCGATCAGCCCCTTCTCGATGCGCTCGTTGAAAAAGGCGAGATCTTCCGGTCTTTCGTTCAGTAGTGCTGTCAAAGTGTATTTCAGCAGCGCTTCCGCCAGCGCCGCATTGTCGGAGAGGCCGGCAAACGCAATCTCCGGCTCGATCATCCAGAATTCGGCCAAATGGCGGCTGGTATTCGAATTCTCGGCGCGGAAGGTCGGCCCAAAGGTGTAGACCTTGGTCAGTGCTAAGCAATAGGCCTCGATGTTGAGCTGCCCCGAGACCGTCAGAAACGCCTCGCGGCCAAAGAAATCCTGGCCGAAATCGATCCTGCCGTCTTGTGTACGCGGCAGGTTGGCGAAATCCAACGTCGATACCCGGAACAATGCCCCGGCTCCCTCCGCGTCGGACGAGGTGATGATCGGCGTGTTGACCCAGAAAAACCCGTTCTCGTCGAAAAAGCGGTGGATCGCCTGCGCCAGGCTGTGCCGCACTCGTGTCGCCGCCCCGATCACATTCGTGCGCGGCCGCAAATGCGCCACCTCGCGCAAATATTCCATTGTGTGCGGCTTGGGCTGGATCGGGTAGGTGTCCGGATCGTCGATCCAGCCGACCACCTCGACCGCACTCGCCTGCATTTCGAAGGGCTGCCCTCTCGCCGGCGACGGTACGATCATGCCCGTCGCCTCGATCGCGCAGCCGGCCGTGAGTTTCAACACCTCGCCCTCATAGTTCGCCAAGGTGTTCGGCGCCACGACCTGCAGCGGATGGAACGACGACCCGTCCGACAGGTGAATGAACGAAATTCCCGCTCTCGAATCGCGTCGGGTGCGCACCCAGCCTTTAATCTTGACCGGCGCATCCTGGGGTGCCTCGCCGGCCAGGATCGCGCGCGTGCTTAACTCTGTCTTGTCCATGATCGACAGTTACGCAGGGAGCCCCACCTTGTCCAGTTGTCAGCGCAATACCACCTTCGATCCGTACCGTCATTATCGATCGCGGCCGGGGGCGAAAGCACTCTCCCGCTGAGGTTCGGGCGATCATGACGCGGAAACAACGCGTTTTGTGGGACCAGCTTAACGCCGAACTCCGACAACGTACGGAGCGGGCCGCCGGATCATGGCGATAAATCGTGATCGTGTTTGCGCTTCGACGAGCACGACGGGATCGGCGCCCTGCAGATAACTGCCCCGCAGATCGACCCCGCCGAACCAGGCGCCGAAATGGAACGGCATCCGGGCGACGTCCTTGCCGACGCGCTTGGTGACGGGCGCTTCGACCTTGGCCTTGAAGCCGTGAGCTGCAATCTCCGCCGTTCGCGCGCCGCCGGAGCGGGCCGCAGGCATCCGGAGTAGGTCGCTAGAGATTTGAGACGCGCAGAGTTTCTACTGAAATGCCTTGATGGCATTGAGCAGGGTCTGCACGATGCCCCAGACGAGTGGAATACCGACAAAGCCCCAGGCGAGCACGAGCTTGATTCCGTTCGCCTTACCGCTCGACTGAGGAGCGCTTATCATCACCGACCTCCGAACACTGGCGCCGCTTCAACTTCGTCTTCCGCCTCGACGGCTCGCATGTGAAACCGCTCGTGCACCGATCCTACGAAGACGTTGCAGATAAAGCCGATCACCAATAGGCCCGCCATCACGAACATTGTTACGTTATAGGCTTGCGCCGCCGCGACGCCGTGGGTCACGTTGTATTCGCGAATATAGTTGACCAGCACCGGCCCGAAGATCCCCGCCATCGACCAGGCCGTCAGCAGCAGCCCGTGGATCGCCCCGACATAGCGCGTGCCGAACATGTCGCGCAGGTAGGCGGGAACGGTCGCAAACCCGCCGCCATACATGCTGAAGATTATCGCATAACAGAGGACGAATAGGCCGATGCTGCCGATCGCGCCGCTATAGGGCACCAGAGCGTAGAGAAAGGTGCCGAGTGCAAAGAAGACAAAATACGTATTTTTGCGGCCGATATGGTCCGAAGTCGACGACCACAAAAAGCGCCCGAGCATATTGAAGAGGCTGAACAGGCCGACTAAGCCCGACGCGGCCACCGCGGTGATCCGTCCGCGGAACATCTCCTGGCTCATCGCCGAGGCCTGCCCTAGCACACCGATCCCGGCGGTGACATTGAGACAAAGGATCCACCAGATCAGCCAGAATTGCGGCGTCTTGAGCGCGTCGTAGACAAACACATTCTGGGTTGTCACCAAGGGCTTGGGCTGCACCGGCGTGGAATAGCCGGCGGGGGCCCAGCCGGGCGGCGGTACCCGCACGATCGCTGCGCCCACCATCATAAAGCAGAGATAGACGAGACCCATGACAATGAAGGTTTCGGCGACCCCGACATGGTTCGGGGTCGCGAAGCGACCCATCAGCCACACCGAGAGCGGCGACGCGATAAAGGCACCGCCGCCGAACCCCATAATCGCCATGCCGGTCGCCATACCCGGCCGGTCAGGAAACCAACGGATCAGAGTCGACACCGGGGAAATATAGCCTATGCCAAGACCAACGCCTCCAAGCACGCCGTAACCCAAATAAATGATCCACAAATTGTGGAGATAAACACCGACCGCCGAGACCAGGAAGCCGCCTGCCCAACAGAGGGCCGCCGTAAACATCGCCCGGCGCGGCCCGCCCTCCTCAACCCAGCGGCCAAACACGGCAGCCGACACGCCGAGAAAGAAAATTGCCAGGCTGAAGATCCAGCCGAGCTCGGTCAGCTTCCAGTCCCCGGGCGCCGATCGCGAGATGCCGATGAGCTTGGTCATGGGCAAGTTGAAGACGCTGAAGGCATAGGCTTGGCCGATGCAGAGATGCACGCATAAGGCCGCCGGTGGAATGAGCCAGCGGCTGTAGCCTGGCGTGGCGATTGTGCGTTCCCGGTTGAGAAACGAGACGGCCATGTGTCCTCCCTGGCACACTTCTGGCGATAAACTAGACGAGTATTCGCCGGCAGTCTACGCTTGCTACAACCGTTGTTTGTCGTGCGGCCCTGCTGATCGCCGGTTTCGCGTCAATTACTCACGGGGATCGCGAAGGCTGGGCGTTTACCTGGAACCGAGCTCGGGTTTCTCTCCGCGACTGGGCAAGAATTCGGGAGAAGATAAGAAATTTGTCAATTCTCTCTTTCGACCATCCCGGCGCAGGCCGGGATCCATCCCTCCACCGCTCGGAAATTTCAAGTTGTAGCGAAGTCGTATCAGTAGTTATTCGCTCGTGCGATGGAAACATGGACCCCGACCGGAGTTTATCCTCGGGCCGGCCAAAGGCCGGACCCGGGGGCCGGGGTGGCTGCGAATATTTGGTGGACAGTAAATTTCTTGCCCAGCCTCTCCGCGACGTCCTTAGCCCGGGTCTCTGTTTCCTTCGATCCTGACGTGATCCTGCTGGTGGAGCTGCTCGAGGCGCGCCTGATGTGTGAAACGGCGAGCCCGATCCTTCCACCGACGAGCTCCTGATTCAGCGGCATTTGATAGGAGTGCTTACCTATTTACCAGCCTATCACTTGCAGCCCGCGTCGGAAGTTCGCCTAAAAGGCGCGACACGCTCCATCGCAGATCGCGGTCCAACGTCAGCGTGGCCTTCACCACAGCGGGCGTGCGACCTTGATCGCTCCGGATGCGGCCGCGTAATACGACGCCACCGGCGTGAGTCATCGCATCCGAGGACCCGGATCCATGCCGAGATAGACCCGGCCGCCGATCGGGTACCACTCGGGGGCGAGGGTGACTGTCTGGCCCACGGTGTGCAGGTCGCGCCAGCACTCGGCGAGGCGGCTCTCGCGCTTGAACGACGTGCTGCCGCCGTGGCGGTACACCAGATCCATCGCCTCGCGCGCGCTATCGGCGGTGTAGCTCGAGGCCAGGCGGCAGCGGGCGCGCTGCTCGAGCGTCGTCTCTTTTCCGGAGGCGGTCGTGTTCCACAGCTCGGTGATCATCGCCGTGCGGTAGGCGCGGCCCGCATTGAGGATCGCATCGGCCCGCCCGATAGCGTCCTGCACCTGTGGGCTGTCGCACAGCAACCCGACCGGGCGGCCGCGCGGCTGCTTGCCGCCAGCCAGCTCGATCAGCGCACTCAGGCCCGCCCGCGCGATGCCGGTGATCACCGCACTGTGGTGCGGGCCGACCCAGCACTGAACCGGCAGCTGATAGGTGAGACCGGGCCAGCGCGCCCATTGGTTCTCGAGCGGGATGCCGATTTGCGGCATCGTCCGCCGCTCGGGCAGAAATACGTCTTTGACCGTCCAGTCAAAGCTGCCGGTGCCGCGCAAGCCCGTGACATCCCAGCTGCCCGGGACGATCTCCGCTTCGGCGCGCGCGAAGACCCCGCGCCAGTAGAGCGAACCGCCATCCGGGTGGCGGCGCGGCTCGCCGTCATCGCCGATCACCTGGAAGCTCCCCAGCATCCAGCTGGCCTCCTGGCAGCCGCTGCCGAACTGCCAGCGGCCGCTGACCCGGTAGCCGCCCGCTGCGGGCACCGCCTGACCGCCGCCCGGCACCGCGGTGCCGGCGATCACCGTGTCGGCGCGCTTACCGTAGATTTCGTCGACACCGTCGTCCGGCAAGCCGAGCGTGACCAGCTGGCCGACGCCGCCATTGCCGAGGTTCCAGCCGACCGAGCCCACCCCCTCGGCCAACAATTCGACGACGCGCAGATAGGTCAGCGGGTCAACCTGCAGACCGCCCAACGAGCGCGGGATTACCATCTTGTAAAAGCCGGCCTCGCGCAGCTGCTCGAACACGGCCGGCGGCATGCGCTGCCCTTGCTCGATCTCGTCGTGATACGCACGCAGCACCGGCCGCAGCGCCGCCGCCGCCTGCACCACGGGTTCGGCGTCGATATCGGCGGGTAAGCGCGTTTCTTCGGTCATCGTGTCCCTCGGCTACTCGTGTCGAGCCCGGAGCCTAACACACAGTCGCGTGCGGAAGCGCGAAGAGGCTGGGCAAGAAACTCTGACCACATGGATCTGCGCCTTGCATCCTTCGAGCCTGACGTTGCGTAGGGCCTCAGGAATCAGCGGGTTTTCCGCTCTGCCATCGCGTCCCACATAAGCTCGCATAAAGTGAGGCGACGCCAGTCAATGAACCCCACCGCTGCCCAGCTCGATCTGTTTGGCGAACCCGGTCTCGCCGGCCTTTCTCAGGCCGACGCTATCGTCACGCGCGGCGAGGAACAGAAATTGATCGCCGCTATTGATGCGTCCGGTCTGTCGCCCTTCCGTTTTCATAGATGGCTCGGCAGACGGCTGACCGTCTCATACGGCTGGACGTACGACTTTGACGACGGCAGCTTCACACCCAGCGAGCCGATCCCCGATTGGTTGTTGCAGGTGCGCGCGAAGGCCGCCCGGTTCGCGGGTCTGGAACCAGTCGAACTGGCTCAGGCGTTGCTGATCCGCTACGACCCCGGCGCTGGTATCGGCTGGCATCGTGACCGGTCGGTTTTCGAGCATGTCCTCGGCATTTCGCTCGGGGCTCCGGCAACCATGCGGTTCCGCCGCCGGCGCGCCGCTGGTTTCGATCGGGCCGCCGCTTTCCTGGCGCCGCGGTCGATCTATCATCTGACCGGCGAGGTGCGATACCAGTGGGAGCACAGTATCGCCGCCATCGCGGTGGTGCGCTGGTCGATCACCTTTCGCAGCCTGTCCGAGAAGGGACGCCTCTTGGGGGTGGGCGGGTAAACTCTTCTCCCGGCCGGGGCTCGCCAGTTCCTGCAATTGGGGTGTACGACGCGCTCCAGGCTTGACAGCCGCGGCCGAGAGTAGAGGCTGACGCGTAGCTCGAACCCAGGAAAAGCTGCCATGCCTGTCGAGATGATCGGCTGGATCGCGCCGCGGGTCTCCTCGGAACTGATCCCACCGTCCGGGCCACCGTTCGACCCCGGGGTGATCGCGCAAACGGCGCGCATCCACGAGCGGGCCGGCTTCGACCGCGTGCTGATCGGCTATTTCTCGGATGCGCCGGACGGGTTTTTGGTCGGCGCGCGTGCCTCCTCGGCGACCGCGCGGCTCGGCTTTCTGTTAGCTCATCGGCCGGGTTTTGTGGCGCCGCCTGTCGCCGCCCGCAAGCTCGCGACTTTGGACCAGCTCAGCGATGGGCGGCTCGCGGTGCACATGATCGCCGGCGGCAGCGACGTCGATCAGGCCAAGGACGGCGACTGGACCGACCACGAGACCCGTTATCGCCGTGCCGCCGAGTACATCTCGCTGTTGCGCCGGACCTGGACCGAGCCGGCCCCGTTCGACCACGTCGGCGAGTTCTACCACACCCGGGGGACCTATTCGCAAATCCGCTGCCACCAGCAGCCGCATATCCCGATCTATGGCGGCGGCGGGTCCGACGCAGCGATCGGGGCGCTGGCCCCGCATGTCGATGTCTACATGCTGTGGGGCGAACCGCTGAAAGATACCGCACTGTTCATGGATCGCGTGCGGGCCGAGGCGTTACGCCACGACCGCAACCCGAGCTTCAGCCTGTCGACCCGCCCGATCCTCGCGGCAACCGATGGCGAAGCCTGGGACCGGGCGAAGGCCATCCTCGACCGCGTGCTGATCAATCGCGGCGGGGCTCCGGCGCCGCAGCGCCAGAACATCGGCTCTCATCGGTTGCTGCAGGCGGCGGCGGAGGCCGAGGTGCACGACACCTGCTTGTGGACATCGCTCGCCGTCGCGACCGGTGCCCAAGGGAATTCGACGGCACTCGTCGGCACGCCGGAAACCGTCGCCGCCGCACTGCTCGAATATTACAAGCTGGGCGCCACCAGTCTGTTGATCCGCGGTTACGATCCCCTGCCCGATGCGATCCAGTATGGCGAAGAACTGATCCCGCGCGTTCGTGAATTGGTCGCGAACTACGACGCCGCGGGCAGCGCAGCTGCCGCCGCCGGGTGCAGGGCGACCGGCCGAGGTTACGCCCCAAGCCCCGACGGCTGAAAGCGGGCGACGCCCCGCGGGGGCGGGGTTGCGGGCGAGCCGTTCCGACGGCCAGCGCCGGGAAGCCCTCCCGCCGGCTGATTCGCGCCCGCTGCAGTCCGCTTAAGACCGCGCCGTGTATGTCGAACCGTCCGGCTTTGGCGCTGATGCGCAGGCTGCGCGGGTTGCGTCGTGCGGACCGGTGTCGCGCAACCGGTTCATCGTGACAGTTTTGGCCGGCCCCGCTTGTCTTGACGCGCCGTGGCGCATCGGGGCATCGTCCAGCCGCCCCCGAAGGCTAGCCCGCGCAGTCGACACCACAGGGCGACCGCTGAATCGAGATATGACGAAAGATCAGTCTGCGGGCCGCCTCTCGGAATTGCTCCGCGCCACCGCCAGGCGCGACCGCGAGGCTTTCGCGGAACTTTATGGGCGCAGTTCGGCGAAACTATTTGGCATTGCGCTGCGGATCCTGAGGCAACGCGAATGGGCCGAAGAGGTGCTGCAGGAAAGCTTTGTCGCGGTCTGGGACCGGGCGGGCGACTATGACCCGGCGCGCGGCTCGGCAATGGGCTGGCTGGTCACGATCGTGCGGCATTGCGCCATCGATCAGCTGCGCCGCAGCGCCGCGCGAGCGGAGAGCCGGGGTGTGGCGGACGCGGCGCTGCCGACATTGGCCGCTTCCGAGAGCGCCGACAGCGGCGCTGAATTGCGCGCGCTGCAGCGCTGTCTCGATGAGCTCGACCAACGGCCAAGGAATGCTGTGCTGCTCGCCTATTGCTATGGCCTGACGCGCGACGAGTTGGCGGCGGGGTTTGGCGTTCCGGTCGGAACCGTCAAAAGTTGGCTTCGACGCAGCCTGGAACGTCTGCGGAAGTGTCTCGAAGGATGAGGTACGACAGCCCGGAATTGCGCGACCGGCTCGCGGCCGAATACGTGCTTGGCACGCTGCCAATACGAGCACGGCGGCGGTTCGAGCGCCTGATGGCTGGCGATCCTGATTTGGTGCGGAGTGTCGGCAATTGGTCCAACCGCCTGCTGCCGCTCGATGAAGCGGTCGCAGAAGAGGAGCCGCCGGCGCGGGTGTGGCGGGCGATCGAGAGCCGCGTTCGTGGCATCACCATTTCACCGCCCCCATCGGCATCAGCGGCGCCATGGTTCGGCGCTCTCGTCTTCTGGCGTAGCGCCGCAATCGCCGCCGGGGCTGCAGCCGCCGCGCTGGCGGTGGCGCTTTATATCGCGCTATCGACGAGGCCGGCGCCGGTGGTCGTGGCCGTTCTTGCCGGACCGGGGGGCGAGCCGGGGTGGGTCGCGGTGCGCGGACCAAAACCGGACGAGGTCAGCTTTTCCGCGGTAGCGCCGAAAGTGGAGAGCGAGCCGCATGCCTTCGAGCTGTGGGGCATTGCCGGCGCCGCGCCGCACGCGCTCGGACTGTTGCCCCAAGTCGCCGGCAGCGCCCTTGGCCTGCGCGCATCGCAGCTGCCGCCGCCTGGCGGCGTGCTCGCGGTCAGCCTCGAACCGCCCGCCGGCTCGGCGACCGGATTGCCGACCGGCCCGGTCCTTTACCAAGGCAAGGTGCTGTCGTCGCACCGATAATGTTGCGGCCACTGCCGCGAAAAAAATTTGACCAGCCCGCTGCATCCAAATGCGCCGCGGCTGCGTCAAGGGATTGAAGCGGCAGCGTTCAGAGTGCCAACCCGGCGCCGCCGCACCCTTGCGGCGAGGATTTCTGTCATGAACGTCAAGCTTTTCAGCGCAGTTGCGGTCGTCACCCTGACGGTTGCCGGCGGGGCGATAGCGGTAATCGACCCGATGGTGGGGGGTGCCGCGATGTATCCGACCAAAAACATCGTCGAGAACGCCTGAAGCCACGCTCTTGCTCTTGAACCAAGTTTATAGTCGGATAAAGCGATAATAGTAACAATAATGTGATACCGCCCAGCAAAGGATTTCAGTATACAATGCGAACGAATTAACTCACAAGGCGTCCGGTCGACCGGATCACTTTCTCGGTATTACACGCGAGCAACAACAACCCAGGACATCCGCCCGATCATTGTGTAATCAAGTGACAACAGAAGGAGAGCACGGTGGCAGACCTAACTCGACGCTCGTTTCTTCAGAACGCGCCAGCAACCGCGGCAACCCTCAGCGTGTTGCCGGCCATGCCGGCTCTGGCAGCGACTCCCTATTCCGCGGGAGCGACGGCGCCCCGCGCCACATCTGCCACCTCTATGGTCATCCATGTCGGCGATGTTGCCGCCGGAGAGATGACCCTGCTCGTGGGCGCACAAGAGATCGTCCTTCGCGATCCAGGGCTGGCCGCGTCACTGGCGGAGATTGCGGCCAGCGCAGGTCTCCCACTTCAAGCCTGATCACTTGCGTGATTGTCAGCTTGTGACACTTCGGAAAGGTGAGCACATGTCATCCCATCGCGAAGCCCCGGAGATTTCCAAAGACCCGGTGGCCGACAACACCGATGTCTACGCCTTTGTAAGCCCAGATAATCTCGACACGGTCACGCTAATCGCCAATTACATTCCCGCCGAAGCGCCTGATGGCGGACCGAACTTTTACGAGTTCGGTGACGATGTCCTTTATGAGATCCACATCGACAACGACGGCGATGGCGACGTCGATATCACTTACCAATTTCAATTTCAAACCACGCTGCAAAATCCTGACACTTTTCTCTACAATACGGGCCGGATCAGCTCGTTAACTGATCCGAATTGGAATAAACGCCAGTCGTATTCGGTAACGCGAGTAAGGAACGGCCAGGCGACAGTGCTCGGGGAGGATTTGGCCTCTCCGCCGTGCAACATCGGCCCGTTTTCAACCCCGAACTACGACGCGCTCGCTCAGGCAGCCATCCATCAGCTGCCAAGTGGTGAAACCGTCTTCGCCGGGCAGCGTGCCGATGGTTTCTATGTCGATCTGGGTTCGGTCTTTGATCTGCTCGATCTGCGGCCGTTCCAGAACTTGCACATTTTTCCAATGCCCGCGGGCCCGGGCGTCAATGGGCTCAACCGGCTCAACGTCCATACGATGGCGATTCAGCTGCCCAAGAGCATGCTGACCCGTGACGGGTCAAACCCCACCAATCCGAATGACCCACGCTCGGTTGTCGGCGTCTATGCTTCGGCCAGCCGGCGCCAGGCGATCATCTTTGGACCCAATGCGGATATCGACGAATATGGACCGTGGGTTCAGGTTTCTCGGCTCGGCGATCCCTTGTTCAATGAAGTCATCATCCCGCTTGGGCGCAAGGACTTCTGGAACAGCCAGCCTCCCCGAGGGGATAAGCAGTTTCTGAAATACGTTCAAACCCCGGAGGTCCCACAGCGGCTGGTGGAGTATTACCCCGGAGTTTTCCCCAATTTGGCCGCCTACAACAAACCGCGAGCAGACCTGGTCGCGATTCTCCTGACCGGCATCCCGGCTGGCATCATTCCCGGATTTCAAAATTTCACGGGTCAAACGCTCGCGGACCTGTTACGGCTGAACATGGCCATTCCACCTTCGGCAAGTCCGGACATTCTCGGCATATTAGGCGGCGACCTCGCCGGCTTTCCCAATGGCCGCCGGGTAGTGGACGACGTCTTTACGATCGAATTGCGCGCCCTTGCCGGCGTCACCATCCCTCTCGTCGATCCTTCTTTTACCCCGGACGCGGCCTCGTCCGTTGTCACAGACGGTCTCACGCCGAGCAGCATCAAGTCGCCGTTCCTGGCAAGTTTCCCCTATCTCGGGACGCCTTATTCGGGCTTTGACAATCCGAGCTCGTGAGGCGGATCAAAAGACTCCTTTAGTCATTGCGACCCCCGGACGGCGCGGCGCGCGGCGCCCCGGGGAACCAATCCCGTCGCGCAGAGCGACAGGCGGCCTCGGAATTGCTTCGTCCCCCCTGAATGCCCCCCGAGCGGCCGTCCTGGGGGCCTCGCAATGACGGACCTCTTATTCGCACCACCAGGCAAGGAGATAACCGCAAATGACTGAGAATTACGCCGACCGGGTCCACCCCGAAACAGTTGTGCTGGACATCGGGCAGGATGTTGGCGCACTGATCATCTACACGAATCCCGAGATGCATGGTCGGGAAAT
>JAFAHP010000275.1 GCA_019237175.1 Alphaproteobacteria bacterium | reverse complement strand
CGGCGAAAACAGAAAAACCGCATAGGCCTGGCGGACCAGGTCGATATCGGCAACGTATCGCCCCCGCCCGGTCAGAAAGCGGTCGTCTTCTTTGCGTGTAACCGGCTGCCCGATGCCGAAGCGCATGCTGCCCCCTTGCTCGTGCGGTCAGTGTTGACACTATCGTCCGAACGCCCCAACAGGTCGAGCGATGCCGCGCATCATTGCCCGACGGTCTGGCCATCGCGGCTTGCGCCGCCCGCCAAGCTTTGGTTTGACTTCGGCCGGTCCGGAGCGTCCGATACCGTTGTGAACCACAGCGCCCGACCGGAGGCCGCGACCGATGCCGATCATGGACGCCCAAGTGCACGCCTACGAACGCAACCATCGCGCCCGCCCGTGGCTTGGCACCCTGCACGGGCCCGAAGGGGGTTACGGGCGATCAGATGGTCGTGGCGATGGATGCCGTCGAAGTCGAATCTCGACGAGGTTGACCGAACCTCGATAAAAAGCGTCTCTGCGCATCATCATTATAGTGAAGCGCTGGGCCAATACATTTTACAGCGTTGCTGTTTAGCATTACCGGAGACGCCGGACATGCTGTCCGACAGCATCAACACGAACGCAACCAGCGCGGCCGAGAATTCGGTCGGGCGGCCCAATTTCGTCGCCCTTACGAGGCTCTGCTTCCATCGCGCCACCACACGAGCGCGCGCTCAGCAGGCGCGCCTCTTCGAGCTCAACGCCGCCCGCGACCTGGCTCTGCTCAGCGCCGACGCAGACGATAGCACCGAAGCTCGCGAACGGTTGCGCTGTGTCGCGGATTGGTTCCCAGCGGCCCTAGACGTCCGGGTCCTCGCCGAATCCCGCGGGCTGCTGCCATGGACCGGATAAGACCACCGGGTGTACAACCTCGCCGTCAAAACCGTGACCGACCGTTTTGCGGAGCATGAAGCTGCCACTCTATAAATCCTCATAAATCCTCGCCCGCGAGCGGGGGAGGGATCGGGAGGGGGTGAACGCCGCCGCAACGAGCGAGCGAAAGCAAGAAAACCGGTTGCCGCTGCTTCGCGTCATCACAAACGGGGACGCTCGGCTCCATCACTCCCGCCTCCGGATCAAGTCCGGGGTGGGCTCTGACCCGCCTCCATCAAGGCGCGGGCACGCACTGACGATCTGTGAATATTGCAGGCAAGCGGTTCGCGAGCAGAGGGACATGGTGAGAGGGGGTCACCAGAAAGGTGTCGTGGTGAAGATCTGGAATGTCGCTGTCATCGGCGCCGGCATCGGGCGCAATCACATTGCAGAAGGCTATCTGGCGCTGCCGGACAAATTCCGCGTTATGGCACTGTGTGACATCGATCCCGGACGGTTGCGCGCGGTCAGCGAAGAATTCGGCATCGCCCGAGCAACGGCAAATTTCGGTGAGCTGTTGGTGATGCCGGAGGTTGACATCATCGACATCTGCACGCCGCCGGCATTGCATCTTGAGCAGTCGCTAATGGCATTGTCAGCCGGCAAACACCTGATCTGCGAGAAGCCACTCGTTGGTTCGCTCGCCGAAGCCGACCGGCTGATCGCCGCCGAGAAGGCGGCGGGCGGCCGCCTATTGCCGGTCTTTCAATACCGCTTTGGCAACGGGTTGCAGAAGGCCAGGCGCATCATTATGTCGGGAATTGCTGGCAAACCTTATCTGGCGACGGTCGAGACCGCCTGGATCCGGCGAGCTGCCTATTACGCCGTGCCGTGGCGCGGGAAATACGAGACGGAACTGGGCGGAACGCTGGTCACGCACGCCATTCACGCGCACGATCTGTTGACCTATCTGATGGGGCCGGTCGCTTCTGTGTTTGCCCGCATCGCCACCCGCGTCAACGCTGTCGAGGTCGAAGATACCGCGGTCGCAAGCCTGGCGATGCAGAGCGGCGCCCTTGCATCGTTATCGGTGACGCTCGGCTCGGCCCGGGAGATCAGCCGATTGCGGCTGTGTTTCGAGCACGTGACATTCGAGAGCTCGTTGTCGCCCTACGCACCCGGGGACGATCCCTGGCTGATTTTGCCAGCTTCGGCCGCGACCGCCGATGCCATTGATCAAGCGCTGGCCGACTGGCAGTTCGTTGGCTCGCGTTATGCGGGCCTGTTCGCCGCCTACCATACGGCTCTGGAAACCGGCGGCCCTTTGCCGGTCACGCTCGCCGAGGCGCGAGCCTCATTGGAGCTGGTCACAGCACTCTACCATTCCGCGGCCACGGGTCAGAACGTCGATTTGCCGATCGCACCGAGCCACCCGAGATATCGGTCCTGGCGGCCGATTTAATACCAACGTGCGTAGGCCCACTGACGCCCGTGCCCGGACCCGATCCGGGCACCCACGTCTTACTCGGAGTGAGGTCAAAGAC
>JAFAHP010000267.1 GCA_019237175.1 Alphaproteobacteria bacterium | reverse complement strand
GGCCGTGTATCGGCCGCTCTCCGCCTCCCAAGTGCCGATGATCCCGCGCGGCTCGATCGGGTTGGTGACGATCCGGTGATTATCCAGACTGAGCTCAGCGATATGCGAGGCCACAGCGAAAGCCGCATCGGCCGCAGCGACATCGCCAATCCGCCAATCCACGCAGACATTGCCCGGAGCTTCGGCGGAGATTTCCGGCGCTCCGAACGCGCGGGCCGCGGTGGCTGCCGTCACCGCCGGCAAGGGGTCGTATTCGACCATCACCTTCTCGGCAGCATCGAGCGCCTGCGCGCGGGTCTCGGCGACGATCAGCGCCACCGGTTCGCCGGCATAACGGACCTTGCCCTCGGCCAACAGCGGCTGGGGTGCGAAGGCGAACGGCTCGCCCGTTTGCGTGTTGGCTTCCGAGGAGGGCCGCAACGAGTTGAGCCCGTCGGCGCGCGCGTGCTCGGCGGTCAGCACGGCGAGCACGCCTGGCGCCGTCAGCGCCGCCTCTGTTTGGATGCACTCGATCAGTGCATGCGCGTGGGGCGATCGCAGCACGACCGCGTGGGCCAGGTTGCCGAGGGCGAGGTCATCAAGATAGCCGCCGTGGCCGGTGACGAACCGCAGATCCTCCCGTCGCTTGGGTGCATCGCCGATGACCGACCGGCTCTTCATTGCGGCCTCCTCGCTATAAGCGCACACGACCTGCGGCGCGCACTCCTGCTGCTACTGCGGCAACTGGTAGCCGACGGCACTTTCGATTTCGAGAACACGCTGAACCGCCGGGCGCGCCACCATGCGGTCATAGTGGGCCGACAGGCCGGGAAAATCCGCCGGGGCCGGATGAAGCGCGTTGTGGAAGCGCCAGAAGAGGCGAAAGAGGTGGATATCGGCGATCGAATAGCCGCCCACCGCCCACTCCCTCCGTCCGAGGCGCTGCTCGGCGATCCCGAACACCTCTTTCCAGCGATCGACGCCGATCCGACGCGCAGGGTGAACGGTCGAGGCAATAAACGACATCCATGAGACGATTTGCGCCTCGCGCTCGAGATCGCCTTCAGGAAATAAGCGCGCTCCCGGGAACCGCTTGGCAAGGTAATAGAGGATCGCGGCCACCTCGGTCAGTATGTGTCCGTCGATCAACAAGGTCGGAACTTTGCCTTCGGGGTTCAGCACCAAGTATTCAGGTGCCTGTTGTTCTCGTTTCGCAAACGATACCCAGCGGCTCTCGAAGTCGACGCCGATCTCGTGCAGTGCGATATGGGGAGCCATCGAGCTGGATCCCGGCGACAAATACAGCGTGAGCATGGAGCCTCCCCCTCGATGTGATCGAAATTGGCGCGTGCGGCAGAATAGACCGAGCACCCCTTCAATAGAACCGTGGCCTTCGTTAACGAGGTCAGCGATTTTCCGTTGAATGCCGCTATGGACTCGCTGTTAACATTCAATTAGTTTTCGTGCCAGGGAGGCGCCGATCAAGCGCATCGTCGAATGAACATCTCGGTTCTGTCCGCCGTCGTCATAGCGCTTTGTGCCATGTGGGCTGCAACGGGCGCTGTAGCCGGTCCGTGCGCGCATGACAAGTCGCGCAACTGCCTCGATGTTCCCGCGACCGTGAATTTCAGCTCGGTTCCCGAGATTTCCAATCAGATCGTTAATCAGGAAAAGATCCAACCGGGACCGGCGAAAAATCCGGCGGAAGACGCGTCAAAGCCGTATACGGGTCCGATGATCGGGACAAACCCGCGGCCGGGGAGGACGCCGACCGTCGGATATTATTGGTCGCTGGAGTAATCTTCGGACCCCGGTCAAAGTACCGGCGCTCGGCGAGTGCCGAGCAACGGTGGCCGGTCCGTCTCGGAGTTGCCGGAACTGTCTGACGATCGCCTGATGCGAATACTTCAACTCCTGGCGGTTCTTCTGTTCGTCAGCGTCGGCGCTTTGTCTCTCGGCCGCGCCAGTTATTTCTGGGTGAGATGGGCGAAATGGGGAGCGATCGCGGTATTTTCGATCGCCTCCCTTTACGCATTGGGGATAACGCTCCGCTGGGCGCTCGGAAAAGGAGGCGGCTGATCGCGGGAGATCATCCGCCGGGGCGGCGCTCTGTGATAACATCGGCGGTCATCGGAACGGGAGAGCTTTGATGTTCTTCAGATCAGCGTGGTGTGCGCCTATGGCATTGGCCGGCGTCCTGCTCGCCTCTTCGGCTACGCCTTTACCAGCGCAAACCGTCGTCAAGATTGGGCTGATCAACAGCTATACCGGCTTTGTCGGCCAGGCCGGGGACGAGGCGCAAAAAGCGATCGACCTTTACCTCAAGCTGCACGAGAAAGATCTGCCGGCTGACGTCAAGCTCGACATCGCCAAGCGCGACGACACCTCCAATCCCGAGGTCGGCAAGCGGCTCGCACAGGAATTGATCGCGCGCGAACACGCGCAATTGCTGACCGGGGTCGTGCTGTCGCCGACGGCTGCGGCGATTGCCCCGCTGACCGCCGAGGCGAAGGTGCCGCTGTTGCTGTGCATCGCTTCGGCCGGGGTGCAGATCCCACGCCTCTCCCCTTATGTCGCCCGCGTCAGCTTCACGCTGTGGCAGCAGGGATACCCGATCGGGAAATGGGCGGCAGAGCAGGGGTGGAAGAAAGGCTACACCGCGGTCAGCGACTTCATTCCGGGCCATGATTCCGAAGCCTCATTCACCAAAGGCTTCACCGATGGCGGCGGACAGATCATCGGCAGTGTTCGGATGCCGCCGCAAAACCCGGATTTTGTTCCGTTTGTGCAGCGCATCAAGGACGCCAAGCCAGACGTCGCGTTCTTTTTCGTGCCCGCCGACCCGCAGGCAACGGCGCTGATCAAGGCGATCAGGGATCTCGGCGTGCGCGAGGCGGGGATCAACATCACCGCGCCGCAAGACCTGCTGCCGGACGAAGCGTTGCCGAACATGGGAGACACGCCGCTCGGCAT
>JAFAHP010000248.1 GCA_019237175.1 Alphaproteobacteria bacterium | reverse complement strand
CTGCGGCAAGTTCCATCTGCAGAATTCGGTTGAGCTGCTCGACCACGGCATCGACGTCAAATTGAAAAGACCTTGCCATCTCGGTTCTCCTTTGCCCCGGCGACATTCCCGGCCAGTCGTTGCTGCGATCTTATCGCGTTTCAACCGATCGGTAACGAGCGAACACGTTCGACCGCTGCGGCGTTCACCGGCGGTGCTGCGGTCGGAACGACAAGCTTTTTGGTGAGGGTACAGATCTCGGCCGGGAAGGTGCGATGGTGGACTGCCCGCGCGTCCAGCGCCGACAGTCTCAGAGGCGCCGGTGGGCCATAAGTGGCCAATAATCCTGCATTGATAGGCTGTGCTAATGCCCAACAGGAGCATGCGGTCGATCGCGTCTCGTTCGCCGACCATCTGCCAGTGGCGCTCCAGCACCACCCCCGATGCGCCGAGAGTGCTGATCGTGTCGATGGAATAGAAGATTGCTCCTGCGGACGAGTTGAGCGCGCCGGCTTCAAAACCGATGCTGATCCTGAGCCTCGCCATCCCGACACTGTGCCACACGCGCCGGACCGCAATCCCTGCTGATTTTCGGATAGTGCCGCCAATTGCTGCGCCGCGGCCGCCGGGATCAGCTGTCGAAGACCTCGGCTTCGACGGGGAAATCGAGTGCATCGTCACGGCCGAGGCTGCGGCGGTCGATCGCTATCGCCTTGACGATGGCGAAAACCGGACCTCCGCGCGCCAGCCCGAGCGCTGCCTGGGAGCGCCGCGTGATCCTTGCCAAGAGACGTTCTGTGCCGACGCGTAGTTCCACCTCGACCGCTTCTTCGCCGATCGGCACCATCGCCTCGACCGTGCCGGTCAGCACGTTCAACGCGCTGATCCCGCTCGGCCGGGTGGCCGCCAGGATCACGTCGCGCGCGCGGATGCGCACCCGCAGTGGATTTCCGACCGGGAGGGCGAGGCGGGCCACGACCAGGCGTCCAAACCCGCCCGCGAGTTCGGTCAATTCCCAGCGCGGATCATGGGCCGAGACCGACGCCGCCAATACCGCACCCGCCTCAAAGCTGCCGGCGAGCGGGTATTGACCGGCGCGGCCCATGATCTCAGCCACCGGTCCGACTGCCTGCACACGGCCGTCGGCGATCAACGCAATCGTGGTGGCAAGCCGGGCAACCTCCGCAGCGGCGTGGCTGACATAGACGATCGGAACCTTGCTGTGATCGCGCAACCGCTCGAGAAACGGCAGAATTTCTTCCTTGCGCGCGGCATCGAGCGAGGCCAAGGGCTCGTCCATCAGCAGCAGCCGGGGGTGCGCCAACAGCGCGCGGCCGATCGCAACGCGCTGCTTTTCCCCGCCCGAAAGCCGCCGCGGCCGCCGCGCGAGCAACGGCCCAATCCCAAGGATTTCGACGACGTCATCGAACCCGATCTGTCGGGCACCCGCGGGGTGCCGTCGAAACCAACGCCCATACAAGAGGTTCTGGCGAACCGTCAGGTGCGGGAACAATCGGTCTTCCTGAAACACATAGCCGAGGCGGCGGCGATGCGCGGGCACGAAAACACCGTGCTCGGTGTCAAGCAGCACCGTTCCGTCGATGGCAATACGACCGCGCTCCGGCCGGATTAGCCCGGCAATCGCATTGACAATCGAGGTCTTGCCGGCGCCCGAACGGCCGAAGAGCGCGGTCAGGCGACCGCCGCTCGTAAAACGGACGTCGAGTGCGAAAGCGCCGAAGCGATGTTGAATTTCGACCTCGAGCACGACAATCAGTCGCCGCCAAGGCGTCGGCTGAATTTGCGCGCGAGCCACTCGGAGGCGATCAAGGCCAACAGCGAAAGGGTTACGGCGACGGCGGTCAGGCGCAGCGCTGCCGGGTCGCCTCCTGGTATTTGGGTCAGCGCGTAGATCGCCAGCGGAATCGTGCGCGTCTCGCCCGGTATGTTCGAAACAAAGGTGATCGTGGCGCCGAACTCGCCAAGGCTGCGGGCGAACGACAGCACCATGCCGGCTACAACCCCCGGAAGCATAAGTGGCAAAGTTACCGACGCAAAGGCAAAGATGCGGCTCGCCCCCAGCGTACCGGCGGCCTCTTCGAGCCGGCGATCGACCGCTTCGAGCGATAGTCGCATCGCGCGAACCAACAGCGGGAATGCCGTAACCGCGGCGGCCAGAGCGGCACCGGTCCAGCGAAACGCAAAGACGACGCCGAAGCCGGCAAAAAACCGGCCGAGCGGACCGTTATGGCCGAACAGCAGCAGCAGCAGATAGCCGGTGACGACTGGCGGTAGGACCAGCGGGAGGTGGACAAAGCCGTCGAATAGACTCTTGCCCCAGAACCGCACGCGCGCCAAGACCAGCGCGGTTGCGAGGCCAAAGGGCAAACTCCACAGCATAGCCCAGAACGCGACCTTGAGGCTGAGCCTGACGGCTTCAGCAGCGTCGGCTCCCAATCCCAAGTACTGGATCATTGGCGAGCGTTACCGGCAGCTTGCGGCGAGCCGGCCGCGATCATCGCTCCGACCGGGTTCATCGGATCGTTTATATACCGGCACACCTTTCACTCGCAAAAATGGCCGCGACCGGCGTAGCTGTGATACATTGCCATGGTCGTTTCCGATTGAAAGGTCAGCGGCAATGAAGGTCAGGATCGAATACTGCGTTCCTTGAAACTACCTCCCCAGAGCCCTCCGTGCGAGGGAACGGCTTGAACAGAAGTATGGTGCCGAGGTCGAGCTCGTCAAAGGAACGAGCGGTGTGTTCGAGATTACCGTCGACGGCAAGCTCGCCTTCTCCAAAAAACAGCTCGGGCGTTTTCCCGAGGACGCCGAGATCGACGCGCTGGGCGGCGGCTAGCAGTTCGGCAACAGGGCGCGGCAGCTGCGGTCGGGTAGCCGCCGCACAAACAAAGGGCGGCGCGTCAGGTTAGACGCGCCGCCACCTCTTCAAAGCTTGCTTCGCTTTGATTTCGCTTATTTCGCCGCGACCGGCAGCTCCTCGGCGTACATCTCGGGCAATACGGTCTGACGCCAAGTCTCCTGGCGCGGGAAGATCTTCTCGATGGCCCGCGCCTGGTAATAGCTGGCGTCGGTCCCCGGTGGGTTGCCGCCGGCCTGCACGGTTTTGACCGCGTCGAGCAGCAGGCGGCGGGTGGCAATGATTGCCCGATCGGCCGGCCCCAAATGCTCTTTGGAGCGGTCGACGATCGGCCCCATTCCTTCCTGCAACGCACGGTCCTGGGTGTTGACCCCGTCGATGCCGGTAAAGGTCTCGTTTTTCTGGACCTGGCGGTCGATCATCCAGTTGTTGCGCTTGTTGCGGAACGAGCGGAACTCGCCTGATTGCTCGACGTATTCGGGGCCATTGCCATTGCCGCGCTCCATGCGGTCTGCGTCGTTCAGCCCGTTTTCGCCATAGCTGTAAACCCAGTTGTACACCATGCAATTCTCGTCATCGATCGGGACCCAAATATGCCCGGCGATGTTGGTGCGGTCGCCGCCCCACATTGCGCGGCCCAGTTGCTGCGGCCGGATCTGCGTGAATGGCATCACGAAATGGTAGGAACGGACGTAAGTCTTGTCGTCATCGAGCGGCCGAATGCCGACGTAACGGTATCCGTAATCGGTGATGTCGACCTCGAGGGTCGGGGCCTTGCCGCGTACAAACGGACCTTGCACCGGAACGCCCGGGCGGGTGGTGTTGGGTGTGATCGTGCGGTGCAGGATCGGCGCGTGCGAGGTGTCGATGCCGCCTTCCAATGCCTGCAGCCAGTTGCACTCTTCCCATACCTTCGAGACGTGGCGATGAGTTTCGGGAACTTGCGTCCATTCGAAGGCCGGAGGTGCCGGCATCTTGTCCTTGGGACCCATATAGGCCCAGATGATCCCACCCATTTCAACCGTCGGGTACGAGGTCAATCGCACCTTGTGGCAGAACGGCTCGGGCTCATTCATCTGCTCGACGCAATTGCCGTCGACATCGAATTTCCATCCGTGATAGACGCAACGCAGGCCATTCTCCTCGTTGCGGCCAAACCACAGCGAGGCGCGGCGATGCGGACAAAATTCGTCGACGAGCCCGCCCCGACCCTGCGTGTCGCGAAACGCGACCAGCTTCTCGCCAAGCAGTTGCACGCGCACCGGTTCGCCGTCCGGTTCGTCCAATTCGCTGGTCAGCGCCGCCGGGATCCAGTAACGGCGCAAAACATTACCCATCGGGGTTCCGGGTCCGATGCGGGTGATCAATTCGTTGTCTTCGGGTGACAGCATCCTCTCAGCTCCTCTCGGTCGCGATCGAATTCGCCTCTGGACGGCTACAGCATACCGGATGCGATAATCGGCCGATGAGGCGCCGAGGGCAAGGCCGCTGCGCACCGCCTGGTTGTCGCGCGCCTTGCTGACTCATATGCCGGCTTTACCGGGAGCGTCGGCTTATCCCGGCCGCCTGATACCGCTGCGCGCCTCCGTCGGGCTCGCCCCTCCAGCAGAGTCTCCGCGAGTACACAATGACATTGCCGGCCATCTGCTCTACAACGAGCAGGTCGGCGGCATGGACGGCAGTATGAACGAGCGAGAATTACACGAGCTGATTGCGGCGGTCACAGCCGGCCGCGTATCGCGCCGCAGTTTTGTCGGCAAGATGATCGGCCTCGGCCTCACCGCACCGTTTGCGACCCAGCTGCTGACCCGTTTCGGTCCGGCACAAGCGGCCACCCCGACCGACTACAAACCGACCAAGGCGGGCGGCGGTGGAACGCTCAAGATGTTGTTCTGGCAGGCGCCGACCTTGCTCAATCCGCATTTTGCGGTCGGCACCAAGGATCAGGAGGGCTCGCGTATTTTCTACGAGCCGCTGGCCGCGTGGGACCCCGACGGCAATCTGGTTCCCGTGCTCGCCGCTGAAATCCCGGATATAGAGAATGGCGGGGTAGCGGCCGACGGCACGTCGGTGACCTGGAAACTCAAGAAGGGGGTCGAATGGCACGATGGCCAACCCTTCACCGCTGACG
>JAFAHP010000750.1 GCA_019237175.1 Alphaproteobacteria bacterium | reverse complement strand
ACCGCTGCAGGCGGCTGAAGAACTCAGCCGGCGCCCGACCGCAATGCGGCCCGCTGGTCAACCGTCCCGACGATCGGGCTTGACCGCGCACGCCGCAAGGAAATTCGGCGGGCGGTGTCGGGCGATCAAAGGCGACGATTCTCGCTTGGTCTGGATCATCGCGAGTTTCCCACCGGCCGGTGGCCGACACCGCCCTGGACGAAATCCACCCAGTGTCATCGCGAGGCGCCGTCAGGCGCCGTGGTGATCTCGATGACGCGCGATTGCTTCGCGGAGTTTATCCTCGAGCCGCGCGAATAGGCTGGGCAAGAAAGCTCTGCGGCCGATCCATTCGGCTTCCCCGGCGCAAGGCCGGGGTCCATCATTCCGCTGCACAGGACTGTAAATATTGTTAAGGCACTGCAACACTTGAGAAGATCGAGGCAGCGAAGCCATGGGTCCGGCTTTCGCCGGGACAGCGTGAGAGGAACTTGTCAGTTTTCTCGTCGCGGTCTGAATTCTTGCCAGCCTCGAACCGCGGACCCGGCGGCTCGCAATGACAATTTCTTGTTGGGAACCTGTACGGCGATGAAGCAATCTCACCCCCGAGATTGCCTTGCTGTGCGCTCACAATGACAGTATTCGCCAGTATGCAACGAACTTGCGGACCAAATACCAGTCAGCGGAGGGTTACGGATCTCACCTTTATGCCGCGGGCGCTTCCGCCTTGATCCGACCGGTTTCGATGGCTGCAACAAAGGCGCGCCAATCCTGTTCAGCCCGCTCTGCATAGGTCACCCCAAAGGCCGCGATCGCCTTGTCGAAATCATTGCCGTCCCCGATGTAGGCCGCGATCGCGACCGCGTCGCCGGCGCGGGCGTGGGCGCGCGCCAGAGTGCGGCCGCACAGGCCGGCATAAAACGGCAAGGCAGCCTCAAGCCGGGCCCCGACATCGGCGAGCCGCGAATCCTTGAGCCGCCGGACGTAAAAATAGCGGCCGTCGATCGGCGCCTCGGTCCATCCGAGAAAGATGTCGGTGGCGGCCTGCAGCATGCGCTGGCCGACGACAACGCGCTGGCCGTGATTGTCATAGTCGGAAGCGCCGGCGTGGGGTGCCAGCACCGATTCCTGCGCCTCCTTGATCTGCAGCAACAGCGGCGCGTGGTCGTCGGAGATCAATAGCGCAATGGCGCAGAATGTCCCGACGCTGCCGACCCCGACAACCTTGAGCGCCACGTCTTGCAGATGGTAGCGCTGCAGCAACACCCGCCGGTCTTCCTGTAACGTTGCCGCGTAAGAAGCGAACGCTCGCTTGGCATTGAGCTCGTGTTTGGTCAAATGACGCACCAGCGGCGGTTTTTCTTTGATCCGCCAACCGCCGCCGTGTGCCTCGACGAGGCCGAAGTGGGTCGCGGCGCTCTTCATTATGGTGGCGAGGCGTTTCTCCAGGTGTTCGCGGATCTTGCGGGACCCTACATCGGCGATGGCGCCGGCGAGGTCGATGCGCGTGGCCCACGCGTCGAGCGGCGGCATCATGGCCAATCGGCGGATGTGCCGGCGGTAATCACGGGCGGCAAGGCGAACCAGATGCCGGCAGTCGTCCTCCGCCATACGTGCGACCCGGCCCGCGACAGCGAGGCTCGCCGAAAGGCGCTTGAGGTCCCATTCGAACGGTGCCGGCAAAGTCTCGTCAAAATCGTTGACGTCGAAAACCGGTGTCCCCTCCGGCGAGGCATAGCCGCCGAAATTGGCAAGATGACAGTCGCCGCACGACTGAACGCACAGTCCCGTTGCCGGCATCGTGCCCAAATCGGCGGCCATCACCGCCGCGGCACCACGTAAAAAAGCAAAGGCGTCGGCCCTCATCCGCGCATAGCGGACCGGAAGCAGTTCGGGGATCCGGCTCCTGCCTTGCTCGATCAGAATCTCGACCGGGTCGCGGCGATCGGGCGCCGGTTCCCATTTCGCCTGCAGTTGCAGCGGCACCTTTTGGCGCCAGCCGATGCCGGCCTCGTGGCGCTTTTCGAGCTTTGCCGCCAGATGCCGCCCGCCTTCCTTATCGGCAGCTTGATCCATGATTCAAACCTCCTGACCCGGCGACCGACCAAACCCTATCGGCGCTGCTCCACAGCACGAAAGATTACCGACTGCGATGCTCCTGGGCCCCACCCGATCATTTTGCCCAACTTCTGAGTATGCACGCCGTCGCTTCGTCGACTGGAAAGAAAAACTCAACGCGAATTTCCTCGACGGTCACATCGCGCGGCGTCCCGAGTGTGGCAATAGTCGTGAATAGCTGAAGTGAAGTGCCATCGCTCTGAAAATGAACCGGCAAAACCGGACCTTGACCTTCCTCCGCCGTCGCCAGCGCGGAGGAGACCGGAACGTCGGGGAATGTAAGCAGCCGGTTCAGCAGATCGGCGGTTTTGGGCACCCCATCTGCATCGGCAT
>JAFAHP010000657.1 GCA_019237175.1 Alphaproteobacteria bacterium | reverse complement strand
AAGATGCTGGAACGCGGCACCGGGGCATCGATCATCAACAGGGCTTCGACCGTATCGGCGGTCAAAGGGGCCCCAGACCGCTGCGTCTACGGCTCGACCAAGGCCGCCGTTATCGGGCTGACCAAATCGGTTGCCGTCGATTTCATCGCCCATGGAATTCGCTGCAACGCGATCTGCCCGGGTACCATCGCCACGCCCTCGCTCGAGGACCGCATTGCCGCGCAAGGGGTGCGCCTGGTGGGCGGCAGCGAAGCGGCGCGGCGCACCTTTGTCGAGCGCCAACCTCTGGGCCGGCTCGGCACGCCCGAGGAGGTGGCCGCATTCGCGGTCTATCTCGCCAGCGACGAATCGGCGTTTACCACCGGTGCGATCCATGTGATCGACGGCGGTTTTACGCTGTGAGGCTTCCCTTTCGAATTCGGACAGGAGGTATTATCGATGAAGCTCCTTCGCTATGGGCCGCCGGGCCAGGAAAAACCCGGCCTCCTCGACCGTGACGGCAACATCCGCGACCTCTCGGGCGTCGTCCGTGATATCGACGGCACCGCGCTGGCGCCCGCGGAGCTCGCCCGGCTGCGCGCGCTCGATCCCGCGAATTTGCCGCCGGTTTCGGGCGCGCCGCGGCTTGGCCCCTGCGTCGGCGGGGTGTCGAAGATCGTCGCGATCGGCCTCAATTACCGCCAACACGCACAGGAAACGGGGGCCGCGATCCCAACCGAGCCGATCTTTTTCATGAAGGCGCCGTCATCGATCTGCGGTCCCAATGACGACGTAATCATCCCAAAAAGCTCGCAAAAGACCGATTACGAGGTCGAGCTCGGTATCGTCATCGGCAGCCTCGCCCGCTATGTCGAACGAGCCGACGCGCGGCGGCACATCGCCGGCTACTGCGTCGTCAACGATGTTTCCGAGCGCGAATTTCAGATCGAGCGGCTCGGCCAGTGGACCAAGGGCAAGAGTGCCGACACCTTCTGCCCGATCGGCCCTTGGCTGGTGACGGCCGACGAGGTGCCCGATCCCGGCAGTCTGGCCCTGTGGACCGAGGTCAATGGCGAGCGGCGCCAGAACAGCAACACCGGCGACCTGATCTTTGGGGTCGATCATATTGTCAGCTATGTGAGCCAATTCATGACCTTGCTGCCGGGCGATGTGATCCCGACCGGAACACCCTCGGGGGTTGGCCTGGGTTTTAAGCCGCCCCGCTTCCTAAAGCCCGGCGACCGGGTGCGCCTGTCGGTCGAAGGTCTTGGCGAGCAGAACCAGCGCATGGTCGCCTATTCGAGGTAGGTCAGCCCCTCGCGACCCCCCGAACACCCGCTCTGGCGGACGCCCACGGACTAAATCCGTGGGCTGAAGGCCCACGTCGGCGGGCTCCCCTTCCCGCTCCCCGACGAAACCCGGGGGTTGGCTCGGGGATTAAGGGGAAGCGGAGAACGGGGCGGGTTTTCGCAAAAATCGGGCAGCAATAAGGCGAGCGATGGCTAGCGCCGGGCAATGCGTTTACGATAAAGTCGGGCGAGTTGGCTGGCCGGACTCGATCCACGCTCGGAGGAATCATGTACGAGCGCCGTCCCGGCTTCTTCCGCGAAGACACTCCGCCAGGCCGTCGCGTCGAAGCCAGAGTCAAATGGTTCAATGTCGCCAAGGGTTTCGGTTTCGTTACCCCAACCGACGGTTCGCAAGACGCATTCCTGCCGATGGCGGTGCTGCGGCGCGCCGGTTACGAGGATGCCCGCGAGGGCGCTTCGATCTTGTGCGAGGTCGGTGCTGGGGCCAAAGGTCCGCTGGTCACCGGCATCTTGAACATCGACAACAGCACCGCGACGGCACCGCCTTCGGCGGGAAGTGGGGGCTTTGACCGGCGCACGCCGCGCCCGTCGATGACGTTGGAAGGTGCGGTCAAATGGTTCGAGCCGGAGAAGGGCTATGGGTTTATCTCGCCCGACGGTGGCGGCAGGGACGTCTTTATCCACATCACCGCTTTACACCGCAGCGGTGTGGCGTCGCTCGATCCTGGCCAGCGTGTCCGGGTTGAAGTCGTCGACGGAAAAAAAGGCCAAGAAGCGGAACGCATCACCCTGATCTAAGGGAAGCCGCCAAGGGCGGGCCATCGCGTCGCGAACCGCATGACGCGACGCCGTGGTCATGCTACGCATGGTTTAACGAAAACGTCAAAAACCGGCGGTTTTGGGAAGTGGCCGCGGCGTACGGCGTTTGTCCTGTCGATGTGACGAGGGCGACACGAATGGACCTGCATGACACGATCCGCACCTACCGGCTGTTTTCGGGCTCTTACGACATCCTTTTCGGCCCGGTTTTCCATCCCGGCCGCAAGGAGGCGGTGCGCATCGCCAACGATCGGCCAGGGCAGCGCATTCTCGAAGTCGGGGTCGGCACCGGTCTCTCACTCCCCCATTTTCGTGCGGATTCGCGGGTGACCGGCATCGATATCTCGGCCGAAATGCTCGAAAAAGCAAAGCGCCGCACTGAACGGCTCGGCCTTGCACATGTCGTCGGGCTGCATCTGATGGATGCCGAGAACCTCGCATTCGCCAACAACAGCTATGATGCGGTGCTGGCGCTTTATGTCGCGTCGGTCGTTCCCGATCCGGCGCGGTTTGCTGCCGAAATGCGCCGTGTCTGCATTCCTGGCGGGACGATTGTCGTGGTCAACCATTTCACCAGCGAAAACCCGCTGGCGCGCTTTATGGAAAAGCGTCTGGCGCATGCTGCCCGTCATATCGGGTTCCACGCCGATTTTCCGTTTGAGACTTTCCAGCGGGCGAGCCGGCTGTCGATCCGCGAGGTGCGGCCGAGCAACCTGTTCGGTTACTGGAAGCTGTTGCGCTGCGTCAACGAGAAGGCCGCGTCAAGCCCCTGCTGACCGTCGCGGTAATGGCGCACAGCCTTATGGGGCGCGGTACCATTTGGGGCGCCGCTTTGCAGCAAAGCTCGCCAGCCCCTCGACGGCTTCGGGCAGCCGACGGCGCGCCGCTGCCTCAATGACGATGCGCTCGCGAAAAGCTGGGGTGTCGGGTGTTGCGGCCGCTTCGGCAATCAGCGCCTTGGTTGCCGCCGCCGCCCCGGGCGCCGCCATCAACAGCTCGTCGACAACCCGCTGGGCGGCAGCCTCGAGGTCAGCCGCCGGATGGACTTCGTGGACAAGACCGACGCGCAACGCTTGCGCCGCGTCGAATCGTTCGCCAGTCAGCGCCAGCCGCCCCAGGACGCGAGGACCGAGACGGGCGGCAAGCAGCGGGAGGATCGGTGCCGCGGTGATGCCCCAGCGCACCTCGCTGATCGCGAACATCGCGTCCGCGGCGGCGACTGCAATATCGCAGGCGGCGGCGATGCCGATCCCGCCGCCAAAGCAGCCGCCGCGTATCACCGCTATTGTCGGTCGCGGGAAATGCTGCAACCCCTCGATCGCCGCGATCGTGCGCCGCGAGAATTCGAGATTATCCGCGGCCGCAACCATAGCGAGACGGCGCAGAAACGACAGATCGGCCCCCGCCTGGAAATGTCGCCCGGCACCGCGCAGGATAACGCAGCGCGGCTCCGGCTCGCGCGCCAGCCGTGCGAAGGTCGCGATCAATGCGTCGATCAGCGCGTCGTTATAGGCGTTGCCGACCGCCGGCCGGTTCAACGTCACGGTGGCGACGCCGCGCGCGTCGATCTCGCACAGCACCGGATCCTCGGCGGACATGGGCGGGCCTATTCGACAAGCTCCTTTGCCATCTGCCGCAACCGGATCTCGCGCAGCAACTCCTCGACCGCGCTGCAGGCAAAAGCGAGCGAGGTTTCGTCGACAAGCCGGCCGTCGCGGATCTTGGCGGCGACCGAGGTGATGACGCATTCGCGTGCCAAAACGACACGCGCTAGCATCGAATCGAGCGCCACCTTCATATGTTCGAGGCAGCGCGCACCGCTTTGCGGGCCGGGCGAAGTGGCCATGACGGCCACCGGCTTGTAGGCCATCGCCGAGGTAAAAGCCGGCCGCGAGGCCCAGTCGAGTGCGTTTTTCAGCACACCGGGAATGCTGTGGTTGAATTCAGGCGCGCACAGCACGACGCCGTCGGCCTTCTTTATTGCGGCGAGCAACGCCTTGACCGGCGCCGGGCGTTTTTCACCCTCAAGGTCCTGGTTGTAGGGGGGGATTGAAGCGAGGTCCCAGACGATCAGATCGGCCGTGCCGGCGAACTTCTCCCGCAGCGTCTCGAGCACCGCATTCGAATAGGAACCTGTACGCAAACTGCCCGACATACCGATCAGGCGGGGCGGGGTCTTCTCTTTCATGTTATTGCGTCCTCGGGCAGCAGCGAGGCGCTTCTCATAGCCAATGCCGGTTGGCGGAGGCAACCTGCTCGCGCTGCCGACGCGCCGCGGCGTCAGGGAGAGTTGGAACTGTCGTCGGCGCTATGAGGAGTGTTTGAAGATGACGTTGCGTGTCTCTCGGCGTGGCCAGGTTCCGCCGTTTATCGCCATGGATGTATTGCAGGCCGCAACCCAGCGCGAGGCCTCGGGGGCTGATGTGATTCACCTCGAGGTCGGCCAACCGGGCACACCGGCGCCGCAGGCGGTTCGCGAGGCGGCACGGCAGGCCCTCGATGAGGGGCGTATTGGTTACACCGACGCGCTCGGCATTGCGCCGTTACGCGAGGTGATCGCCACCCATTATAATGCGCAATACCGGGTTGCGGTCGACCCTGCCGAGGTCGTCGTGACGACCGGCTCTTCAGCCGCTTTCCAGCTGGCGTTTCTAGCCGCATTCGAAGCCGGTGACCGGGTGGCGCTCGCGATCCCCGGCTACCCGGCCTACCGCAACATCCTCTCTGCCCTCGGCATCGAGCCGGTGATGATCGCCGTCAATCAGAACACCCACTACCAGCCGACCCTCGAACTGCTTGCGCAGGCAGGGCCGCTCGACGGCCTGATCATCGCCAGTCCGGCCAACCCGACCGGTACGATGATCGCCCTTGATGATCTAACGCAGCTCACCGAATATTGCAATAATCAAGGAATTCGCTTAATCTCAGACGAGATTTATCATGGTATTACTTATGAAAACGAGGCGGTGACGGCACGTGCTGCCGATCACAACACAATCGTTGTCAATTCGTTTTCGAAGTATTACAGTATGACCGGATGGCGCTTGGGTTGGATGTTGGCGCCACCCGATCTGTTCCGCTCGATCGAGTGCCTGGCGCAGAATTTCTACATCTCGCCGCCAGCCTTGTCGCAGCTGGCGGCGATCCCGGCGTTCGAATGCCGTGCCGAACTCGACCGGCATGTCGCGCGCTACCGGGCCAATCGCGATCTGTTGGTAAGGGCGCTGAAAGCCGTCGGATTGTCGCGCTTCGCGCCGGCCGACGGTGCCTTTTATCTCTACGTCGATGTTTCCAGTTTGACCCGCGACAGCGAGGAATTCTGCCGGCGACTGCTGGCCGAAACCGGGGTTGCAATCACTCCCGGCTGGGATTTCGACCCGATAGGCGGCGGAGATTGGGTCCGTCTGTCGTATGCCGGCCTGACTGAAGACATTGTCGAGGCTAGCCGTCGCCTGACGGCGGCGCTTGAGCGCGGAGGCTAGGAGTTACTGGCCGAAGACGCGGCGTGCATCCAGAAAGAGGGGTCAGCGGCGAGGGTGGATCAGACACACGGGATTGACAATTTCACTCAGTTAGAACAAATAGGAAACATAGGCCTTCACCAGCATGTCGCACGATCTCTCACTGACCCTTCGCGAACAAGTTCGGCGGATCGAGCGCCCGATCTGGGCGGCGCATGGCGTGGTGCCGTTTGGGGTGGCCGCGATCGACAGCGCCCTGCCGGGCGGCGGGCTCGCGCGCGGCGCCTTGCATGAAATCCTTGGAGCCGGCGGCGACGAGGAGGATGGCGCGCTTGCCGCCGCCTTTGCCGCCAGCATTGTTGCGGGACTCGCCTCGGCGGAGGACGGCATCGTGTTGTGGTGTCTTGCCCGGCTGGACCTTTATGAGCCTGGCCTTGCCGCGCACAGGCTCGATCCGGCGCGGCTGGTGATGGTGCGGGCGGCGCGCGATACCGAGATTCTTTGGGCGATGGAGGAGGGGCTGCACACATTGGGTGTGACCGCGGTGGTTGGGGAGATCGGAACTTTATCCGATGTGGCAAGCCGCCGATTGCAGCTTGCCGCAGAACATTCCGGTGCCACCGCTTTTGTGTTGCGGCGCTGGCGCAACGGTGGGCAGGCGGCTCGCGAACGCGCTCTGCCAAATGCCGCGGCGACGCGTTGGCGCGTGGCCGCACTGTCCTCGCAGCCTATTATCGCACAATTTGACGCTCCTATTCCCCCTCTCCCCCGAGGGGGAGAGGGTTGGGGTGAGGGGATGATGCCCATGACCAAGCGCGGGGGAACCCCCCTCACCCTTCCCTCTCCCAAAGGAGGGCGAGGGTTTTTTCTGGAACCCGGAATCGGCCATCCGCGCTGGCGGGTCGAACTGTTGCGCTGCCGCGGCGGCGAGCCGGCATGTTGGGAGGTGGAGATTCGGGAAGGGAAGATGGCCGATGCGACGAATTCTATATCTCTGGTTGGAGCACTGGCCGATCGACCGAAGGCGCCGGTCGGGAGTGAGGCTGCCGCATCGGAAAGGATCTATCGCGCCGGTTGAAGAAGCGCCGTTCGCCACGGTCATCAACGCGGCCGGACGGCGTCTGTTGGCCGCGGTTAGCCCGGCCGCAGCGGCTGCCGGTCTCGCCCCTGGCATGCCGTTGGCCGACGCCCTCTCATTTGTGCCCGGTCTTGTCACTGCCGCGGCCGAACCCGCCCAGGATGCCGCAGCTTTGCGGCGGCTGGCAGAATGGTGTGGCCGTTATAGCCCATGGACCGCGCCCGATGCGCCCGATGGGGTAAAGATCGAGATCACCGGCTGTGCCCATTTATGGGGCGGGGAGGAGGCTCTCGCCGCCGATCTGATCACCCGACTCGCCCGCCAAGGCATCACCGGCCATATCGCCATCGCCGACACGCTGGGTGCCGCCTGGGCTTGTGCCCGCTTGGCCCAAACTGACCGCAGCACCGTGATCGTTCCGTCGGCACAAACAGGCATCGCTCTCGCCCCACTGCCGGTCGAGGGGTTGCGTCTCGACCCAGCGACAACCCAAGGGCTGCGACGGGTCGGGTTGAAGCGGATCGGCGATCTTTATCCAATGCCGCGCTCCGCGTTGGTATGCCGCTTTGGCGAAGCCGTGGTCTGGCGCCTCGACCAGGCGCAGGGCGATCTGCCGGAGCCATTGTCGCCCTTGGACGAGACTCCAACCCGGCGGGTGCGGTTGAGCTTTGCCGAGCCAATTACTGATCCTGCCGATCTCGCACTCGCTGCCGAGCGGTTGGCCGCGGATCTGGTCACACGTTTGGCGCGAGAGGGCACCGGGGCGAGGCGGTTGGTGCTCACCTTTTACCGGGTCGACGGCCGTGTCGAACGTTTGGCACTCGGCACCGCACGCCCGAGCCGCGATCCGCGCCACCTTGCTGCCCTGTTCAAAGAGCGGCTCGACACTATCGATCCCGGTCTCGGCGTCGAAGACGCGATCCTCGCCGCCTTCGCAGTCGATCCATTGGCCCCCGAGCAGATCGATTTCCCTGGTCATGGGCTGTCCAAACTAAAAGGTTCGTTGCTCGTCGTTCCCGCGAAAGCGGAGATTGAGGAGCGGCTGGCACCGCGTTCTGGACCCCTGGGCCCCTCCCCGGACTTGGTCCGGGGATCACGCGGGGGCGACGGACCGAAGTCGAAAGCCAGGGCGGAAAATGAGATCGGGGCAGGCGGCGTCTCGACCCTTCTCGATCGGCTTGGCAACCGGCTCGGTCTTGCCGCGGTATCTCGCATTGAAGCCTGCGAGAGCCACATTCCTGAGCGCGCTTCGGTGCAGGTGCCGGCAAACAGCCGCCACCCCCTCCCTCCCCCGCCACGGGGGAGGGAGGGATTCGCGCATCCCCGGATCAAGTCCGGGGAGCAGGGCGCAGACAAACCGCCTCGGCCGATCCGGCTCTTCGATCCGCCGGAGCCGGTCGAAGCCGCGTGGCTGCTGCCTGATGACCCACCGTTCCGTTTCACTTGGCGGCGCCGCGCATATCGCATAAGGCACGCCGACGGGCCGGAGCGGATTGCCGAGGAATGGTGGCGGCAAGGCATGTCCAACGCCGTCGACGCGATCCGCGACTATTATCGGGTCGAAGACGAAGAGGGACGACGCTTTTGGCTGTTTCGGGCCGGTCTGAGTGGCAGCGGTCATCCGCCGCGCTGGTATGTCCATGGTGTCTTTGCCTGACCCACCGCCTTATGCCGAGCTGCAGGTCACGACCAATTTCTCGTTTCTGCGTGGAGCCTCGCATCCGGCCGAACTGGTTTTGACCGCCGCCGCACTCGGCCATCGGGCGATCGCCGTCACCGACCGAAACAGCTTTGCCGGGATCGTACGCGCTCATCAGGCGGCAAAAGAGGTTGGCATCCGCCTTGTCGTCGGCTGCCGTCTCGATCTCGAGGACGCTACAAGCCTGCTCGCGTTTCCGCAGGATCGTGCCGCCTATGGTCGGCTGACGCGGCTTCTTACTTTGGGCAAGCGCCGTGCCGCCAAAGGCGAATGCCGTCTCGGCTACGCTGACGTCGCAGCCCATGGCGAAGGCCAGATCGTGGTCATGCTTCCGCCGGAATCCCTCCCTCTTGCAAACGAGGGGGAGGGGACAGGCTGGGAAAAATTCGTCGCTTTTGCCGCTCTCGTCGCAACGGATTTCCGGAACCGTTCGTATCTCGCCGCCCATCATCTCTATCGCGGCGACGATGCCCGCCGTCTCGCCCATCTCGCCGCGTTGGCCAAGGCGGCGGGCTTGCCGCTCATCGCTACCAACGACGTGCTCTATCATGTGCCCGAGCGCCGGCGGTTGCAGGATGTGCTGACCTGTGTTCGCGAAGGCTGCACGATCGGAGAAGCCGGTTTTCGTCTCGCTGCCAATGCCGAGCGTCATCTGAAATCGCCCCAGGAGATAGCGCGATTATTCCGCGGCCGTGCGGATGCGGTCGCGCGCAGCCTTGAGATCGTCGCGCGCTGCCAGTTCAGTCTCGACGAATTGTGCTACGAATACCCGGACGAGACCGCCGGGGATGGTCGCACCCCACAGCAGCGTCTCGCCGATCTCGCTTGGGCCGGTGCCGTCGAGCGGTTTTCAAAAAGTCCCTCTCCGCCCTTTAGGGGGGAGAGGGAGGGGCCCGCGCTGAAGGCGCGGGAGGGTGAGGTAGGAAGCGCCGCGTCCGGATCATCGGCCCCCCTCACCCCGACCCTCTTCCCCCGGTCGGCCGGGGGAGAAGAACATGGGCTGTCGCCTTCTGCCTGCGATCAATCCTGTGTTCCGGACAAGATCCGCCATCTGATCGGGCATGAATTGCAGCTGATCGAGCGGCTCGAATATGCCCGCTATTTCCTGACCGTGTATGACCTTGTCGAGTTCGCGCGGCGCCGCGGCATCCTGTGTCAGGGACGCGGCTCGGCGGCGAATTCCGTCGTTTGCTACTGCCTCGGGATCACTGCCGTCGATCCGGCGCGTATCGACGTCTTGTTCGAGCGCTTTATCAGTGCTGCGCGCAACGAGCCACCCGATATCGATGTCGATTTCGAGCATGAGCGGCGCGAAGAGGTCATCCAGTACATTTACGAAAAATACGGCCGTGACCGGGCCGGACTCGCCGCTACCGTGATCTGCTACCGCTCGCGCTCGGCGATCCGCGAGGTCGGCAAGGCGCTGGGTCTGTCGGTCGACGTTGTCGCGGCGCTTGCCGGCATCGTTTGGGGTTGGAGCAACGACCCGATCGCTGATCAAAGGGTGCGCGAGGCCGGGCTCGACCCCACCGACCACACGCTGCGTCTTGCCCTCGATCTCGCCGCTGAACTGACCGGTTTCCCCCGTCACCTTTCTCAGCATGTCGGCGGCTTTGTGATCACTCGCGGGCCATTATCCGAGCTGGTGCCGATTGAAAATGCGGCGATGGAGGACCGCACCGTCATCGAATGGGACAAGGACGATCTCGACACGCTCGGCATTCTCAAGATCGATGTGCTGGCGCTCGGCATGCTCACCTGCATCCGCAAGGCCTTTTCGCTGATCGAGCATCATTTCGGTCGTCACCTCGAACTTGCCGGAGTGCCGGCCGAGGACCCCAAGGTTTACGAGATGTTGTCTCGTGGCGATTCGCTTGGCGTTTTCCAAGTCGAAAGCCGCGCCCAGATGACCATGCTGCCACGCCTCAAGCCCCGCAAATTCTATGATCTCGTCATCGAAGTCGCGATCGTGCGGCCGGGGCCGATCCAGGGTGACATGGTGCACCCCTATCTGCGCCGGCGCTCGGGGATCGAACCGGTCGACTACCCGTCCGAAGCCTTTCGCGAGGTCCTGGGCAAGACCCTGGGGGTGCCGCTGTTCCAGGAACAGGCGATGAAGATCGCTATCGTCGGCGCCGGTTTCCCGCCGGAGGAGGCCGACCGGTTGCGCCGCGCGATGGCGACTTTCAAGCGCAATGGCGATATCCATCTGTTTCGCGACAAGTTCGTGGCCGGCATGGTCGCAAACGGCTACGGTCGCGACTTCGCGACGCGATGCTTCAGCCAGATCGAGGGGTTCGGGACCTATGGCTTTCCCGAGAGCCATGCCGCGAGTTTTGCGCTGTTGGTCTATGTCTCGGCTTGGATCAAGCGCTTTTATCCAGAGGTCTTTGCCTGCGCGCTGTTGAACAGTCAGCCGATGGGATTTTACGCTCCGGCACAAATCGTCCGCGATGCGCGTGAGCACGGCGTCGAGGTCCGCCCCGTCGACATCAATCATAGCTTTTGGGATTGCACCCTGGAGCCGCTCGATCATTCGTCACTTGCATGTCATCCCGGCGAAGGCCGGGATCCACTCATCAACCGATCGATCGTTTCAAGTTGCACCCCGGCGGTGCCGCAGCATTCCGATGCCGAGCATAGCACGTCAATGGATCCCGGCCTTCGCCGGGATGACGAGAGGATGGCGCTGCGCCTCGGCTTCCGCTGCATAAAAGGGTTCGCCGGGACCGATGCCGAACGGCTTGTCGCTGCGCGCGGCTCGGGTTATCGCGACCCACAGGCTTTGTGGCAACGCGGCGGGCTCGGCCGCGCCGCTCTTGAACGTCTCGCCGAGGCCGATGCCTTTCGTTCGATCGGTCTCGACCGCCGCCGCGTCCTGTGGGCGTTTAAGGCGCTTGGCGGCCCGCCATTGCCTTTGTTTGCCGCTGCTGAAGCCGCCCCCTTCAAACAAAAACCCTCGCCCCCCAATGGGGGGAGAGGGGAGCCCCCGGACGGCCGGCCCTGCGGACCGTTCCGGGGGGAGGGGGGTATCGGCCACAAATTACCGGTGTCAGTCGCGTTTCCCACCTCACCTTCCCACACCTTCGGCGCGGGTCCCTCCCTCTCCCTCCTAAAGGGCGGAGAGGGAAAAGAGGAAAAGGACCGCGAGATCCACGCGGCGGCTCTCCTGCCAGCGATGCCGTTGGGTGAACATGTCGTCGAAGATTACGCGACCACGGGCTTGAGCCTGAAACGCCATCCGCTGGCATTTTTGCGCGCCGACCTCGCCCGCGAAGGCTTGGTAACCGCGGCCGATCTAACCCGTCTGCCGGTCGACCGGCGGTTATCGATCGCCGGGGTTGTGCTGATCCGCCAGCGTCCGGGCAGCGCCAACGGGGTGGTCTTTGTCACGATTGAGGATGAGACCGGGATCGCCAATCTGATCCTGTGGCCGGCTGTCCTCGAACGCTTCCGGCGCGCGGCGTTGGGCGCTACCTTGTTGCGCTGCACCGGCAAACTGCAGCGTGAACAGAGCGTCATCCAC
>JAFAHP010000619.1 GCA_019237175.1 Alphaproteobacteria bacterium | reverse complement strand
ACTACCCGTTGATCATTTCGGTCTTGTTCTGGACCACGGCGCTCGAATGGCCATAGCTTAGCTGCTCGGCGGTCAGTTTTTCGAGAGCGGCCTTGTCCTTGTCGAACACCGCCTTGCGCAGCGCCTCGACGGCTTGGCTGACCGCCTCCTCCTCGGCGGCCACCGCGACCGTTGACGCAATAAGGTTAGCCGCCCCTAGGGCGATCGCGCCGGCGGCGGCGAGATCACGACGTGTTAATCCCATGGGAATCCTCCCAGCCAGGTTAACTATCTTTGTAATTCATACATCGAACGCACATTTTTGATGGCATTTTAATGTTGTGAACTGATGGCACGCCGCCGGGGCTGCTTCCGAGGCGACGCGGTCGGCCGGACAGATGCTTGACCGTGGCGACGGTTACGGGTGGCAGGTGTGGGCGCGGATCAGGCTCGCGATCGAGAGGCTGCAGGCTTCGCAGCAGGGCGCACTGAATTGAGCAGCGGCGTTCAATCAGGCGGATCGTATCCGTCAGGATAGCACGCTTTCCCGACCCGAGAACGCGACGCGGGGGCCTTGCGAGGGTTGACACCGATATTGCCGAGCCTGAGCATGGTGCGGTGGCCTCAGAGTGGCGGGTCTACCACAGCCCAAAGCGAGGCGAGCGGCTTCAACCGGCGTTATATGGCTTCGATTGCTGATCAGCATGTGGTCGTCCTCGGCGGCACGTCGGGCTTTGGTTTTGCGACCGCGAAGGCGGCGATCGCCGAGGGTGCGAGGGTGACCATCGCCTCGCGGTTGGCCGAGAAGGTGCGCAGCGCGCTCAAGCGGCTTGGCAATGCCGCAAGCGGCGAGAGCGTTGATGTCACGGACAAGTCGATGCTGGAGCGGTTTTTTGCCGGCCTCGGGCCGTTCGATCATCTGGCGGTGACGGTCGGCGATCCGCTGCTCAACAAGCAGATCCTGGACCTCACCGATGAAGAGGCGCGCTCGGCCTTCGAGGGCCGGTTCTGGGTCAGTTCAACGCGGTGCGCGCCGCCTATCCGCACATCAGCAAGGCGGGCTCAATTACCCTGGTCTCGGGACTTGCCGGGCAGCGAGCGAGCCCGGGAAGAGGGATCTACGCTGGCGTGTTTGGTGGCATCGAGGGCATGGTGAAAAGCTTTGCCGCCGAACTACGGTCGGTCAGGGTCAACGGGGTGTGCGCCGGCGCGGTCGACACCGAGCTTTGGCACCGACTGCCCGAAGCCGAGAGGTTGGCGACATTCGCCCTATCGGCGCTCATCTCCCGGTCGCGCGGGTTGGCAAGCCCGAGGACATCGCCGAGGCTTATCTTTACCTGATGAAGACCGGCTTCAGCACGGGCGAGACGATCGTTGTCGATGGCGGCGCTTTGCAGGCGCCGTAAGGCCGCTCGCAATCGCTTGACACCGGGAGCGACAGCAGATCCGCTCGGTGATCGATGGTGGCCGATATCCCGCCGTCGTAAATCGACCCTTGCCGACGGCTACGGCAGCGAGTTTCGGCACGGCATTTCAAACTGCGCGCGAGTTTCGGTGGCCACCCGGACCGTCCACAGAACACCATCGCGACCCAGGTCTGTCTATCCTCGTATATTGGACATTTATTGGAGATAAGCACCAGGTTGATACATTATCTTATTGAAACCGTTGGCGTCCCCAAGGGGATTCGAACCCCTGTTACCGCCGTGAAAGGGCGATTTCGAATCAGCCTCACTGGCCTCGGCGGCGAAACAAGGGGTCATCGTCGGGCCGGCCTGCACCCTATCGCAAGGCCGACCCACCTCGCAAACCCGCAGCGGGCGACTACCGTTCTCACGTCTGACGCTCGGTGAGCCTGACGAATGTGTCGCGATTGAACCGACCCAAAAGATCAGCCCTCGAACGCGTCATGAGCGTGTCAATTACCGGTGCAGGTCCGCTGCCGATAGGGCGCTCAGGCGGGAAGGCGCGGCAACGTCCGGTCGTGCAAGCCTGGCAAGGTATCGCGGACTCGCGAAAGGGCAGGGGAGGGGAGCGAGCACGAGGCCGCGAAGCGGATTTTTTAGAGCAGATTTCTTAGTGTACTGCGTCGGCCCGTCCTTTCTGGGCTGGGCGCGGGACATTGCCGGGCGGGACACTGCTCGCGGCCCCCGCTTGCCCGCAAAGCCGATGAACACCGCCATCCGATCCCAGACCTGGGGGCGGATGGCTCGAAACCGAGGTGGCGCGCCGCAACACAGCTGCACTCGTGACG
>JAFAHP010000495.1 GCA_019237175.1 Alphaproteobacteria bacterium | reverse complement strand
CGCGAGGGATTTGGCGGAGTTTGCGCCGCGACCTAGACCCAGGAAAACTCGTGTGCGGGCCTCTCTGATCCCTCGAAATAAACGGGTCATGGTCCTGGCACTCGCCCGCTTTGCCACACAATCCGGCGGGAAGCCACGCCCAGCTTTTGGAGAAACTCGACCTAGGAAGGGCAAGCTATCCCGGCTGCCGACGCGCATAGAGGTCCTGCGGCTTGCGCTGGAATGCCTGGCCGCCCTCGTGGTCGCGCTGTTCTTGCTTCGGTAAGCCTCGTGCGATGGCCGGATAGGCGCCCTTGGTTCCCGCGCACTTCAGGATTTGTTAGCCGCCATAAGCCAACGATGCCGCGCAAGTTCTCTTGTGTGAGGCAGACATACGCGCACTGATCCTGGCGTTTGCTCTCGGCCTAGCCTCAGCGGCATCTGCTCAGGCGGCCCCTCTCGCGCCTAAGCCGGCCGCCATCGACCTTGGCGCGGTGTTGCCCTTCGAATTGGTTGACCACGCCTGCGGTTGGGCTGACATCGTGTCCGCTGGGGCAATTGGCACCGGCACTGCGTTCCATATGGACACGTTCAACACGGCACGGGCTCGAACATCCCTACTCAGGTTGGCGCGGTCCCACCGGCGGGTTTGGCAATCCATAGCGAACGAGGTGCGCGCCCAGCCTCCCGACGGCATCGACGATACCGAGCGCCGGCTCGGCCGGTCGCGGTCGTGTCCGGCGCGCTCACGGTTAGACGCCGGCACGGGGGCCTCTTCCCTCCCCAACACTGCAACTCCGCAACACCGTCCCGGCCGGCGTCATTGAGCGGGTCGGGGTTGCCGAGGGCATGAGCCTGCATATTTTGGCCGTATGGCTCGCGGCGCCCGCAACTCTTCGGCTGAAGGCGAACATGGATAGCTTCAGGAAAATCTCGCTGCATTCGCGTCTCTGGATTGCTGCTCTCAGCATCGGCACTTGGTCGATTGCTCCGGCGCCTGCCAACGCCGGCGGCGTCATCGGCGTCGGCGTCCCCTTTCCCGGCTTATATGCCCAATACCCGTATTATCCCTATCCGCCAGGATACTATCCATACTATCCGCCGCCGGCGCCAGCTTACTCGCCGGCCCCCAGCTATACACCGCAACCGAGTTATACGCCCCAGGCGCGCCGGTCAGGCGGCAACATCGCCAGACAATTGAACCAACAGGAGCTGAACCGCTTGCAGGCAGCGCCGATCAATCCACCACCTCCATATTATCCATATCCACCGCCGCCGCGCTATTGAAGGACGGAAGAGCTCCGGCCGCGTAAGGAAGCACCCGACGAGCGTGCCGAGAAATGGCGGGGGTCAGACTGTAGCGGGATGGCAGGCTTCGTTGGCCGAGGAGCAGCCGAGGCCACGCTTTGCCTCCCCGTGGTCCCGCGATAGCGACTGTCCTCACCGGGGCGATGAACGCCGATCGCTCCTGTAATCCGAGCCCGGCCGACCGGTGACGCTCGACACTGCCTACGAGGCCCATGCGTGGTTCATGGGCCTGCGCGGGCGGAGGGCGGTAAAAAGCCTTCCGATGTGAAGCAGCTCACACCTCTTCGTCAACGGAAGATACTAATGAGTAGACGGAAGCAACCGCTTGGTGTTGTCCTAGCGACGAGGGCGGCCGGATACGATCCTCGCATCAGCGATCGCCTGCCCCTGAGCCCCGGCGTCATTCCTTTCGCCGGGGTTCCTTTTAGGGGGCGGCATAAGCATGCTGCGCGCCGACACTGAGAGCCGCCAAGCGGACCTTACCTGCGGTCACGGTGTACTGTCCGGCCCAGCCCCAACACGCGGCTCCGGCTCGTCCCCGCGAACCTGGAAGACGCCCCCGGTCGTCTCGACCTTTGCTCCGACGCATCACCCCACGAAGGCGCTGGCGAGATAGCATCAGCGAAGTAGATCGAGAGGGCGTCATTTAGCACGCTTCGCGTCCCCGAAAGCGTCATGGCCCATCCGTCCGCGCCGCAGTTCTCGCGGAGCCAAGCGGTGATTTGGGCATGCCGCTGGCCGGGACCACCTGGCGGAACACCGATCCTGATGCGCACGGGGAAGCGCCGTATCGAGCAACCATCTCCGTGCGGCCGGCTCACCGCCTGCGGGGTTAAGCATCTTTTTCTTGCGACGTTTGCATCGCGCCGGTCTTGTTAGCGTCAGAGGCAGACCGGACGTGAGGAATGGTGAGAGGTGAAACTAGATCCTGAGGAGCGGATTGTCGCCGCCGCACTGGACCAAGCCGAGCTTGACGACG
>JAFAHP010000263.1 GCA_019237175.1 Alphaproteobacteria bacterium | reverse complement strand
GAATCTCCACCGCCTTCCGGCGATGGTTAAGCGGACCACCTCGCATGGGATGACGCTCAAACCGACTGACGAAGAATATCGGGCGCTTGTTCGTCTGCTCCGGCACTCGATTGACGAAGACCGGTTCCCGTTCGCGCCCCGCCATGGCCGATCAAGGCGATTGTCGCCAAGCTGGAATCGCCGGCGCCGCAGCCCGAGCCGCTGGCGCCCCTGAAGGCTGGCATGGGACCGCGCGTCGGGCGCGGCCCGCGGAAAGGGTGAAGCCTTCAATCCGCAATGGGGGCAGAACCAGATGACATCTCGTCCGGCCGGTGACAGCGGCTGAGCGACGCGAGATCGCGAAGCCTGTCACACGGCGGGCAGCATCCACGCAGTCATCAACAAGACGTAACCGAGCAGAGCAGCGCCTATGGTGATCGCCGCCGTCTGGAGAAGCAGTTTGGCGGGCTTTCGCACATTCACGGCGCCCTCGCCGCGGTCGAAATCCTCGTGCAGTTAGACTTTCCGCGGGGTCGTCTTATTCCGTGAGGGGGTTCGCCGGCGGGCGGATTGCATCCTGAGATAGGCGCAAGGAGCTGATGGTGGGCGTCCGCAGGGATGTGCGGTCCCCCAAAGCCGGCGGCCGCGATCCTCGGTTCCGAATCCTTTGAGCTGGCGATCGTAGCCTCGGCGTTGCCACTCGTTGCTCTCGCAGCGACGGGCGAATTCCGGCGCGAACGATCGCTCTCCGGCCACCCGGCACGTTGCGCATACCGCCTGCCCTTTGGTACTTGCATAATGAAAGCCGCTGTCTTATATAGCTTGCACTATGCAAGTGACGAAAAGCGGGGATCCGAATGCGGCGCAAGAGCTTTGGCAACATGCAATGCCCAATCGCCCGCAGCCTGGAGCGGGTTGGAGAGTGGTGGAGCATCCTTATTCTCCGGGACGCTTTTCACGGGTTGTCGCGGTTTGATCAGTTCCAGGAGAGCCTGGGCATCGCGCCCAACATGCTGACCCGGCGGCTCAATTCTCTGGTCGAGGCGGGCCTGCTCGAACGCCGCCGGTATAGCGAGCGGCCGCCGCGCGACGAATATGTGCTGACCGAGACCGGCCGCGACTTCCGCCCGGTGCTGTGGGCATTGCTCGCCTGGGGCAACAAGCATTTCGCCCCCGAGGGAAAAAGCGTCGTCATCGTCGACAACCACACAGGAGAGGAGGTCGAGCCAGTCCTGGCGGACCGTAAGAGCGGCCGGCCGCTGGTTGCGCCGGCTTTCCGTTCAGCCGCGGGGCCGGCGGCCGACATGCGTACCCGCCAGCGCCACGGCGCTCCCGTCCAGCGGCAAGCATCCGTAAAGGCGGCCGACAAGTCGATCCCTTAGGTCGGGATCGAATGATCATCTGCAGGCTTTGGAGGCTGTGATGGATACCATCGCACTCGAGCGGGCACCGCTCGCCGCGCCAGCGAAAAGCCGACTGAAGCTAAACCGCAAGACGCTCGCTCTTGCCGGACTTGCGCTCGCGCTGACGATCGGCGGCATCGGATACGGCCGGTATTGGTGGACAACAGGCCGCTTTATCGAAAGCACCGACGACGCCTATGTCGGCGGCAATGTCACCCCGGTAGCGCCGCATGTCGCCGGGTTCGTCGCGCAAATTCTGGTGGCGGACAATCAGTATGTGCGCGCCGGTCAAATGCTGATGCGACTCGACGCGCGGGATTTCCGGGCGGCACTCGATCATGCTCGGGCGGTTGCGACTGAACGGCATGCCGCGCTCACCGCACTCGAGGCGAAACACGTGCTGCAGCAAGCGATGATCCGCGAGGCTGAGGCCAATCTCGACGCCAGGCTTGCCCAAGCAACCTTTGCTGCGGAGGACGCCGTCCGCTATCGCGATCTGGCGCTGACCAGCTATGGCACGAGGCAAAATGCCGAGCGGTCGTCGGCGGCAGACGCGGCTGCGCGGTCGGCAACCCAAGCCGCACAAGCGGACTTGACTGCTGCGCGCCAGCAACTCGCGGTGCTCGATGCGGAAATCGCCGAGGCCCACGGAGGCGTCGCGCAGGCCGAGGCCGATGTCGAAACCGCCCGCCTCGATCTCGGTTACACCGAGATCCGCTCGCCGATCGACGGTTATGTCGGCAATCGCGCGGCGCAGCTCGGCGCCTATGTCGCGCGCGATGCGTATCTGGTGAGCGTGATCCCGGCGTATGGGCTGTGGGTCGACGCCAATTTCAAGGAGGATCAACTCGCCCACATGCGGGCAGGGCAACCCGCGACAGTCGTCGCCGACGTCCTGCCGGACAAGACCCTGCACGGCCATATTCTGAGCCTGGCGCCAGGCACTGGGGCGGTGTTCAGCGTGATCCCGCCTGAGAACGCCACCGGCAATTTCACCAAGATCGTGCAGCGGGTGTCGGTGCGCATCGGGCTCGATGACGCGAGGCTCGCAGAGCTGCGGCCGGGCCTCTCGACGACAGTCAGTGTCGATACAAAGCCCGGCGCTCCAGGCGGGGAGTGACCCTCTTGTCCGACACCGCCAGTTGGCTCAAGAGCCTATTGCCGTTCGTCGTGATGTGTTTCGGCGGCTTCATGGCGCTGCTCGACATCCAGATCGTCGCCTCGTCACTGCAGTACATCGGCGGCGGGTTGTCGGCGGCGCAGGACGAGATCAGCTGGGTGCAGACCGCCTATTTGATCGCCGAGATTGTCGTGATCCCGCTCAGCGGCTGGCTGACCCGGGTGTTCTCGACGCGCTGGTTGTTTGCCGCCTCCGCCGCCGGTTTCACTGTCACCAGCCTGTTGTGCGCCTTCGCCTGGAATATCCAGAGCATGATCGTATTCCGGGCGCTGCAAGGCCTGCTCGGCGCCTCGATGATCCCGACCATGTTCACGTCGTCGTTTTATTTTTTCCAAGGACCGCGCCGGGTTTATTCCGCTGCGGTGGTCGGCACGATAGCCACGCTCGCCCCGGTACTCGGTCCCGTCATCGGCGGCTGGATCACCGACAACTGGAACTGGCACTGGTTGTTCTACGTCAACCTGGTCCCGGGGATTATCGTAACTATCCTCGCCGCACTGTTGATACGGATGGACGAACCCGATTGGGCACTGCTGAAGGGCGCCGACTATCTCGGCATTATCCTGATGGGGGTCGCCCTGAGCACGCTCGAATACGTGCTCGAAGAGGGCGCGCGCTGGAACTGGTTCGACGACCAGACCATCCGGCATTGTGCGTGGATCGCTGCCATCGCCGGCGTGCTGTTCGTCGTTCGCAGCCTGACCTTCGCCCGGCCGGTCGTCGATTTGCGGGCCCTGAAAAACCGCAATTTCGCAGTCGGCTGTTTTCTATCCTTCGTGACCGGCATCGGCATTTTCGCAACGATCTATCTGACCCCTCTCTTTCTTGGCTATGTACGCGGTTACAGTGCCTGGCAGATCGGGCTCGCGATCTTTTCGACCGGTGTCGCCTCATTGGTGGGAACCCCCGCCTATGTGTTGCTGGCGCGCAAATTTGACTTGCGCTGGCTGATGATGTTCGGCCTTGCCCTGTTCGGCCTATCGATGTGGGCCTTCAGCTACATCACCAGCGATTGGAGCGGTGGAGAACTCCTGATCCCGCAGATCCTGCGCGGCTTCCCGCAAGTCTTTGCAGTGGCGCCGGCGGTGAATTTGGGCCTCGGCAGCCTGCCGCCCGAACGGCTCAAATATGCGAGCGGGCTCTTCAACATGATGCGCAATCTCGGCGGCGCTGTCGGTATTGCGGTATGCGGTGCCATTCTTAATGCCCAAACCAATTACCATTTCAATATGATCGCGTCGCATCTGACGCCCGCAAACGGGCCGATGGACCGTTTGATCGCCGGCCTTGGACAGCGTTACGCCGCGGTTCCGGGAAGTCTGGACTCAGGTCACGTCGCCGCTCTCAAGCAGCTCTGGCTGCTCGCCTATCGCGAAGCCTCGACCCTGGCCTATGCCGACGCCTTCCGCGCGATCATGGTCGCCTTTATCGCCGCCACCCTGCTGGTGCCGCTGTTGCGCCAGGTTGCGCCGGCACGGGCGCCGACCGCCGCGGGTCACTAGCCCCGAAAAAGGAAGAGCGAGTTGATTGACGCGGTCCAGGACCTGGTCGAACAATCGCACCGGCGAGAGCGACCCGTCGAGAAACGCACGACGCAGTGGCGCGATGCCGAGGCTGCCTAAGCTGAGATCGATCGAGATGGCGGCCATCTGTTGGTCCGGTCTGGCATGGGGCTTGAACGGCGCAATTGAAACGTCAAACTGCCCGCACGAACCCGCTTTCGCCAAGAGGGGCATCTCAATGAGAGAACGTTATGTCGCAGCCGATCCTTACCCTTGGCCCTTCACCGGCGATCTCCGCCCCACCAACACCGCGCTCATCGTCATCGACATGCAGACCGACTTCTGCGGCATCGGCGGCTATGTTGATCGCATGGGTTACGATCTTGCGCTGACCCGCGCACCGATCGCGCCCATTTCCACGGTATTGGCGGCAATGCGCCGTCAGGGCTTTCACGTGTTTCACACCCGCGAGGGTCACCGTCCTGACCTGGCAGATTTACCAGCCAACAAGCGCTGGCGCTCGCGCCGGATCGGCGCTGGTATTGGCGACCCCGGCCCGTGCGGCCGGATCCTGGTGCGCGGTGAGCCGGGCTGGGAGATCGTCCCCGAGTTGGCGCCACTCACCGGCGAACCGATTATCGACAAGCCCGGTAAAGGCTCGTTTTATGGAACCGATTTCGAATTGCTGCTGCGGCTGCGCGGGGTGGCCAATCTGGTTCTGACCGGGATCACCACCGATGTCTGCGTGCATACGACAATGCGCGAAGCCAATGACCGCGGCTTCGAATGTTTGCTGCTTGAAGACTGCTGCGGCGCCACCGACCGCTCAAACCATGATCACGCAATCAAGATGGTCAAGATGCAGGGAGGTGTCTTCGGCGCGGTCGCGTCGTCAAGCGACCTGCCCGGGGCACTCGGGTAAAATGCGTCGACCGGCGCGGACTAAGATGTCGTCGAAACTGCCCGAGGGCGATCGCATTTCCGTTTGGCCCGCCGCTTGCACTGATCCTGGCAGCGGCGCGAACATCGGCCGTGGCAATAAGTGCTTGCATGCAAAGCTCCAATTTTAAATCCCCACCCTTCCAGCTCGACCGCTCGGGCTCACAACTGCCCTTTGCGGGTTGCTCGGTGACTGAGACCGGGTGGCTCGCTGGAGCGGATTGACTGAGCGCAGCCTCTTGTCCGCCGTCAGCCGCGGCGACGGCGCAGCAAACCCAACCCGACCAGGGCAGAAGCGAACAACACCAGAGATCCCGGTTCCGGGACTGCGGCCGCGGTCCGCGAGAACGCGGCGTTGAACGGCCCCTGATGGGTGAGGTCCGTACCGATCCGCGGCCAATCGGGCGCCAACGCGCCAGTCCCGTCGTTGCGTGTCCGGGTTTGCAGATCGGCCGCAAACGAGGTTGTGCCCGGTCCGGTGATCGGTTTGGGCGCCGACAGCCACAGGAAATTACCCGCACTGCCCAGATCGACCTCCGGGCGGAAGAACTGGTCCAAGCGCGACAGGCGTAGCGAAAGACACGTCGAACTCGACTTCGATACCAGTCACTGCGCCCTCGCCGCGATGCGGCCGTCTCCTAGCCCACTGCCTATTTAAAGGGTGGCGTGAAAGCGTCGATCGACTCGAGAAATTTGACCAGCTGCGCCTGTTTGGAAGGATCGGCGGCCACATCGGTGGGGTTGCCGGCCGTGCGGTGGTTTGGGTCGGCCACCACGCACGCCAACGTCTCGCACGCGCCATTGTGGTAGTATGGCGGAGAGGCATAAATCCCGAGCAGCGCCGGCGGAC
>JAFAHP010000760.1 GCA_019237175.1 Alphaproteobacteria bacterium | reverse complement strand
GGCGAGGTCGCTGCGACCGCAGCGACGGCATGGCCTTCGTACAATACCTTACCCTTAGCCATGCAATTGCGCGACAGGTCCCACAGATTATGCGGCATGGCGCCGACGACGCGCTTGTCCGGGGGGAGATCGGGAAAGTCGGCGCGCGTCGTCACCGCCTTGACGCCGGGCAAGGCCATCGCCTTGTCGGTATTGATCGACAGGATGCGGGCATGTGCGTGCGGGCTGCGTTTGATCTTGCCCCACAGCATGCCGGGCATGGCCATGTCCGCGCCAAAATTGGCACGGCCGGTAACCTTGTCGACGCCATCCGGCCGGATTGGCCGAGTACCGACGATCTTCAGCGATTCCTTATCGAGAAAACTCATCGTCCAGCCTCCCCTCGCATGACCGCCGCGGCGTCGAGCACCGCGCGGACGATCTTGTCATAGCCGGTGCAGCGGCAGAGGTTGCCGGCCAGCCAATAACGCGTCTCTTCTTCGGTCGGGTTCAAATTCTCATCGAGCAATGCCTTCGCCGCGACGATGAACCCGGGGGTGCAGAAGCCGCATTGCAGCGCGGCATGTTCGAGGAACTTCTGCTGTACCGGGTGCAGCTTGTCGCCCTCGGCGATGCCTTCGACGGTCGTGATCTTGCGGCCTTCCGCCTCGGCGCCGAGCATCAGGCACGAGCAGACGATGTTGCCGTCGCAGATGACGGTGCAGGCGCCGCAATCGCCCGAGCTGCAGCCTTCCTTGCTCCCGGTCAGACCCAGTTCGTCCCGCAACACATCGAGCAGCGTCTGCTGCGGTTCGCAGAGGAATTCGACAGGCTCTCCATTGATGACGGTCGATACGTGAGTTTTGGCCATTAGCGTGCTCCAGCGCGTTCAAAGGCGAGTTTTGCTGCACGGCGTGCCAGGACGCCGGCGACTTTGGTTCGGTATTCGATGGTGCCGCGTTTGTCGGTGATCGGGTTGCAGGCGCCCCCCGCCGCGGCGTCGAGCGCCGCAAGGGTAGGCTCGTCGAGGCGATGCCCGACCAGCGCTTTGGCGGACGCCTCGCAGATCACCTGCGTCGGCGCTACCGCCCCCAGGACGACGCGCGCATCGGTGCATACACCGCTGCCGTCAAGGGTGACGTTGACCGCGCAGCCGACGACCGCAATGTCCATTTCGGTGCGCGGAATAAAGCGGAGATAGGCGTCGGACTGATGCCGCTTGGGTTTCGGCACGTGGAATTCGACGATGAACTCGCCCTGTTCGAGCGAGGTCCGGCCGGGGCCGGTGACAATCGCCTCGACAGGGGCGGTGCGGCGGCCATTGGGTCCGGCGATCACACAGGTTGCACGCGCGGTGATCAGCGCCGGTACGCTGTCGGCTGCCGGCGACGCATTGCACAGATTACCGGCGAGCGAAGCACGACCTTGGATCTGCTGCGAGCCGATCAAGTCGGCGCCCTCCACAATGCCGGGCCAGGCATGTTCGAGCACCTTGTGCGAGCTGAGCATGACGCCAGGGGTGGCGGCGCCGATGACGAATTCATCGGCTTCCTCGCGGACGCCGATCAGCCCCGGGATGCGTTTGATGTCGACGATCGCATCGGGCCGCATTCGGCCCGAGCGCAGCTGCACCAGCAGATCGGTTCCGCCGGAGAGCGGCTTTGCCAAGCCCGCGCTGCCAGCGAGCAGCCGCACCGCGTCGTCCACGGTGGTTGGTGCAGAAAAGCTCAAATTGGGCATGTTCGCTCCTGATTGCCGCGGGCGCCCAGACAAGGGCTCCCGCCACCCTAGAATAGTTGGCACGGTGCGGGCCGGACCGGCGGCAACCGCAAACACCGCGTTTTCTCGATTACACTATCATCCGATGCGGGGTGAAGCGCTATGTTCCGATGTCTCCCCGGTTATGCAGCGCTGCATCGCACCATGATCCCGATCATAGGGGAAATTGCCATCGATGACAGCCGGCTCGTAGAAAATTTCATCCGCTCATCCGGTCCCGGCGGGCAAAACGTCAACAAAGTGGCAAGTGCCGTACAGCTGCGCCTGCGGTTAACCGATGTCATCGGACTGACCCCTGAGGTGCAGGGGCGGCTCACGCGTCTCGCCGGACGCCGCCTGACCGACGATGGCGTCCTCATCATCACCGCCCGCCGCTTCCGGACGCAAGAGGCAAACCGT
>JAFAHP010000757.1 GCA_019237175.1 Alphaproteobacteria bacterium | reverse complement strand
CGCGAGGTGAGACCCCGTCGGAGCGGCTGTCTTCGACGGCGCCCGTTGAGCGCGAGCTGAGTGAAGACCACCCGCCAACGACGGAGCCGGAATCTGCGCGATTCCAGGAAACAGGATCTACCTCGGCCCTCTCGGCCGGGCGATCAGCTGCTCCTCTTGATTTTGAGCCGGAGACGGCGACAAAGATAGTGGTTGGGGACTGGGCCGCAGCCGCGGCTAAGGACGAAGTGCTAGTGGCGCCGGAAGACGCGGCTGCCGGGTCACAGACTGCCCACTCGGACGAAGTGTTTGTCACGCCCGAAGCTCGCGCCCGAGACGAAGCTGATCCCCGCGCGACCGAGCTTGTCGAACCGGGTTACGCTGTCGACAACCAATTCGAATCGCGCGATTCGCTTCAGAGCGAACCGCGTCGGAGTGTTATCGAAGCGCGCCAAGAAACTGATGTTATTCAAGAGGCGGTTGCGGCGGACACGGGAAACGGTGAAGGCGAGGTGCGCGAGCATGCCATACCCGATGACAACGGCGAGGGCGACACCGTCGACGCGAGCGTACCCGGCAACGGCGCTGGCGAAAGCGATCTGATCCTTCGGCGCGACTCGGGGAATGGTGAGGCCGGCGATAGCGAGGCGATCGAAACGCTGGGTGGCGACGAGTTCGAAGAGGTCGAAACCCAGCGTTCGCGGGTCCAGCGGCACTACAAGATCCAAGAAGTAATCCGGCGCCGGCAGATCATGCTGGTTCAGGTCACCAAAGAGGAGCGCGGCAACAAAGGGGCAGCGCTGACGACCTACCTCTCGCTCGCCGGCCGTTATTGCGTGCTGATGCCGAACACGGCACGCGGCGGCGGTGTCTCGCGCAAGATTACCAACCTAAGCGACCGTCGCCGTTTGAAAGAAATTTTGGAAGAGCTCGAAATCCCCGAAGGGATGGGGGTTATCGTCCGCACCGCCGGAGCCGAGCGCTCGAAAGCGGAAATCAAGCGCGACTACGAATATCTGCTGCGGCTGTGGAATGAGATTCGGGAGTTGACGCTGCAGTCGACGGCACCGGCTCTGATTTATGAAGAAGGGGATCTGATCAAGCGGTCGATTCGCGACCTCTATACGCGTGACATCGACGAGGTGTTGGTCGAGGGCGAGGAAGGATATCGCTCAGCCAAAGCATTCATGAAGATGCTGATGCCGAGCCATGCCAAGCGGGTGCAGCCTTACCGTGACCCGCAGATCGGGTTGCTGCACCGCTTTCAAGTCGAAAGCCAGATCGACGCGATCCACTCACCGGTCGTACAGCTGCGCTCCGGCGGGTATGTCGTGATCGACCAGACCGAAGCGCTGGTGGCAATCGACGTCAACTCCGGCCGGGCGACTCGCGAGCGGAACATCGAAGAGACGGCGCTGCGCACTAATCTCGAAGCGTCCGAAGAGATCGCCCGACAATTGCGGCTGCGCGATCTGGCCGGGCTGATCGTGATCGATTTTATCGATATGGAGGAGCATCGTAACCAAGCGGCAGTCGAGCGCCGGCTCAAGGAGTCGTTGCGCAACGATCGCGCTCGGATTCAGGTTGGGCGCATCAGTCCGTTTGGCTTGTTGGAAATGTCGCGCCAGCGGTTGCGTTCGTCGCTTGCCGAAGCCTCGACACAACCTTGTCCGCATTGCGGCGGCACCGGTTTTATTCGTTCGACCGAATCAACGGCGCTGTACGTGTTGCGCTCGATCGAAGAGGAGGGGATGCGGCGGCGTTCGGCGGAAATTTGCGTTTACGTGCCGACGACGGTGGCGCTTTATATCCTCAATCATAAAAGGGATTCGTTGGCGCAGCTTGAAACACGCTACGGCGTCCATGTGCTGGTGGCGCGAGACGATTCGTTGATCCCGCCGGCCTTCCGGCTTGAAAGGCTGCGCGCTGTCGAGCCCACCGAGACGGCGATGACGGTATCGCCCCCCCTGTCCCAGACACCGGACCTCGACGAGGACGGGCCGGAGGAAGTTGACGAAACCGGAGAATCCGAGAACCCCGATCAGTCCGGGCCCGATGGCGAAGAAGAACGGGTTCGCGCTCGCCGTCGCCGTCGGCGTCGGCGTCGGCACGACGACGAGCGGGGGCGGGCACCGGCGGCAACCGCCGGTAATGCCGCAGACGGGCCTTTGATGCCGGCGCTAGCGAACGGTTCTGAAGAACTAGAGGGCGAAGACGATGGCGACGGTGAACGGTTGCGCCGTCGTCGCGGCCGCCGCGGCGGTAGAAGACGGGTCCGGCGAGAAGATACCCTCGCAGCGGTTAGCGAAATTGGGCACCCCGCGGCAGAAAGCATCGAAATCGTGGCAATCGATAGTAATCAATCCGATGAGAGTGGGTTTGCGTCAGGTGAGCTCGCGGCGGCCGCGCCGACCACTGAAGATACGCCATTTCTCGTGCCGGAATCATCTCATGCTGAAATCGAGACTGCGAGCCTGCCAGCCCTGGCGGGCGAGACTTTCCCACCACCAGCTGTCGAACTCGCTCCGGCATCGCCGGAAACCGTGACACTGGGTGATGAAAGACGGGAGCCTGACGCCTCGCCGTGGGAAGAGCCCGGCAATGATCGCGAGAACCCTCCTCCGGAAGCATTTGGCAGCGTAATTTCGGCCGGATCCGAGGAGGCGAATCGGTCGAATGAGCAGCATTCAATGCCGCTTCCGGTTACGCCCGGGCAAGAACCCGCTCATGAAACTCGGTTTCCCTCCGGCCAGTCTGCACCGCCCTCGGAAAGCGAGCCCACAGAGATCGTTCAAGAGGTGACGAAGAAACCTGAAAACCCGCGCCGGGGCTGGTGGCAGCGGCTGATTCAGTCTTGACACTCGGCTCGCCCGCCGTCGCGACGCGGTAATTGGCATTTAGGTCGGATGCGAATTATCCTGCCCAGGGCGCTGCGGCGGCGTTCTGAGGATCATACCATGGCTCTTCGCGCTGTTGTCCGACCGATTTTATGGGTCTTGGTTGCCGTGCTCGCTCTCGGCGAAGCCGCCGTCGCGCATGATGAAAGTGCCGGCAATCGCGTCAGTCTGTTACGCGATACCGAGATCGAAGCCGACATCCACGTGATGATGACGCCGATCTGGAAGGCGGCGGGGTTGGATCCCGAGGCCCTGCACGTCTATCTGGTCTCGGATGACAGCATCAATTCGTTTGTGGCCGGCGGCCAGAACATCTTTATCAACTCCGGCCTGCTGTTGCGTGCCGATAAGCCCAATCAGCTGGTTGGGGTGCTGTCGCACGAAACCGGCCATATCGCCGGCGGCCACCTCTACAAAGGCGCCGAAGCCATGCACAACGCCAGCATCGAGGAAATCCTTGCGATGGCGGCGGCGGTGGCGGCGACAGTCGCGAGCCGCGGCAGCGGCGGCGGCGGAGCACTGTTGGGAGCCGCCGGGGTCGGGCAGCGAGCTTATCTGAGCTTCTCCGTAACCCAGGAGGCGACCGCCGACCACGCGGCGATGAACTATCTTGATGCGACGCGTCAATCGGCGCGCGGGTTGTTGCAATTCTTCGAAAAGTTGCAAACCGAAGAATTACTTATCGGCACGCATGAAGATCCCTATTTAATGGACCACCCGCTCACCCAGCAACGGATCGATTATGTCCGCGAGCATGTTGAGCGCTCGCCTTATTCAAACAATCCCGATCCGCCGCTCTACGTCGAGATGCTGAAGCGGTGCCAAGCAAAAACCGCCGCTTTCACCGAACCGCCCGCATCGACCCTGGCGAAATACCCCGAGCAGGATCGATCGGTGTTGGCGCGATATGCGCGCGCGATCGCATATTATCGGATGCCCGATCTCGACAAGGCGCTGCCTAGCATCGACGCACTGATCCGCGACGCCCCGCGCGACCCTTATTTCCGCGAGCTGAAGGGGCAGATGTTGTTTGAAAACGGGCGCATCTCGGAAGCGGTTCAGCCTTATGAAGATGCATTGAGGCTCAATCCTGGTGCGCCGCTGCTGCGGATCGAATTGGCGCAAGTCTATATCGAGAACAATGATCCGGCGCAGAACAAGCGCGCGATTGCTTATCTGAGCGACGCATTGCGGACCGAGGACAAGGATGTCGACGGATGGCATCTGCTCGCCACGGCCTATGGCCGTGATAACCAGATCGGGATGGCAGCGCTGTCATTGGCGGAAGAGGGGCTTGCCGCAGACAACAAGAAGAATGCGTTGGCGCAAGCCGTCCGAGCTGAGCATCTGCTGCCGAAAAGCAGCGTCGCTCATGCGCGTGCGCAAGTCATCTACTCGCAGGCGAAGGAACTCGAGGGTTCGGATTGACCCGGTCCACCGGCCGCTTTTTCGCCGAAACCGCGGTATTGTACAGACGAAGGAGCCGATGACGATGCCGGTTGCTCTGCAATCCGCGCTTCTGGCGCTGTGGGGGCTCGCTGCAGTAGCCGGGTGCGGGCTTACGGCCGAGGCGGCCGACCTCGGTGGGCCGCTGCAACGGCAACAGATCGAGTCGATCATCCACGATTATCTGATGCAACACCCCGATGTGCTAATCGCGGCATTGCGCCAAGCCGAGGATAAGCTGCACCAAGACGACGAAGTCAAGACTTCACGCGCAGTCGCCGAACACAAGAAAGAGGTGTTCGGCGACCCGTCGACGCCGGTTGGCGGTAATCCGCAGGGTGATGTAACGATTGTCGAGTTCTTCGATTATCGCTGCCCCTACTGCAAACAAGTAGAACCTTCACTCGAGGCGATGATGAAGCAAGACCCGAAACTTCGCCTCGTTTACAAGGAATTTCCGATTCTCGGCCCGGAATCGGTGACGGCGGCTCATGCCGCTCTCGCAGCGCAGCGGCAAGGAAAATACGACGCTTTTCACGAAGCAATGATGGAAGCGCGGGGCAGCATTACCGACGATACCGTCTATCGGATCGCCGGTTCGGTCGGGCTGGATGTCGAGAAGCTCAAAGGTGACATGGGCTCGCCCGACATCAACCAGGCCATAAAGAGCAATCTGAAGCTGGCTAAGACGCTCGACATCCACGGTACGCCAGCATTCGTGATCGGCGACAAAGTGGTGCCGGGCGCCGCCGACATCGATACGCTGAAGGAGATGGTTTCCGACCTCCGTAAGCAATAGCCGCTTACGGCTCGTGGTCGGGCTGATTGTCGGGATGCGCGGTCTCAAATGCCGGCAGCTTCATGCACTCGGCAAAAATCCGCGCGATCGTCGGGTAAGGCGACATGATGAGCCGATAGCGCTCGGCATTAACCACCTGCGGGACAAGGGCGATGTCGGCGAGCCCGGGCTGGTCGCCGTGACAGAAGAGGCCGGTGCGCGGATCCGAGCCGAGCAGCCCCTCCAGCGCCTGAAAGCCGCCGTCGATCCAATGATTGTACCATGCGCCGATGTCGCTCTCGCTACGGCCAAAGCTATGGGTGAGGTAACGCAAAACCCGCAGATTATTGATCGGGTGGATGTCGCAAGCGACGATCTCGGCCAATGACCGCACCCGCGCGCGATCCGCCGGTGCCGATGGCAAAAGCGCCGGCTCGGGGTGGGTCTCATCGAGATATTCGATAATCGCCAGCGACTGGATCAGCGTAAGTCCATCGATCTCGATTGCCGGCACTAAACCCTGCGGGTTGACCCTGCGATATTCCGGCTGGGCCTGGTCGTTGCGCCGTAGGTGAATCGCCGCTTGCTCATAAGCAAGGCCCTTCAGATTGAGTGCAATGCGGACGCGAAACGCCGCTGAGGATCGGAAATAACCGTAGAGCTTCATCCACCTTCCCTCCGCGCTGCCGTCGTTACGAATTTGGGCCTTCGCTGTTGATCAAGGCCACACTGCACTGGCCACATCGCGTGGCGCCTCTAACCTGACGGCGAAGCCGGCAGATCGGCATCACGATCGCTGAGGCGCGATCGAATCGCGATACGGATAAGATCCGCAGTATTGGTGGCTCCGAGCTTCGCCTTGAGGCGGCTGCAGCTGTTCACTGCGGTCTTGTAACTGACACCTCGCGTATCGGCGATCTGAGGCCATGTGCATCCATCTGCGAGGAGTCGCAAAAATTCTCAGTCGCGCGACCTCAGCCCCGTCAGCGGCTGCGGCGCTTCGCGGATGTTCGAAAACACGACCTCCTCGGCGATCTTGTGCTCAACATAGGTCTGCCCGACCGCAACACGTCGAACCGCTGCGAGAATCTCGTCCGGTAGCGCGCGCTTGCTGACGTAGCCGGCGGCACCTGCTTGCAGCGCATGGGTGACGTGAATTGGGTCGTCATGCATACTTAGGAGCAGCACATGGGCGTTAGGGTCGGTGGCTCTCCGTTGCGAAATTACTTCGAGCCCGCCGAGTCCGGGCAAGTTGAGATCGAGGATGACCACGTCCGACCGCTGCTCACGGAAAGCGGTCAGTGCCGTTTTCCCATCCGCCGATTCGCAAATTTCCGCCCCCACTTCGCCCGCCAGCAGCCGCCGCAATCCTGCCCGCACGATCGGGTGATCGTCGACGATCAAGATCTTCACGGCTCCGCCGTTTGCTTCGACGTCATCACGTGATCGGGTCCCGCAGGCAGGGGAATACGGCAGAGACTGTGAAACCGGTGCCCGACCGGTTGGAAAGGTTTAACCGGCCTCCCATTGCCGTGGCCCGCTCACCGATCCCGATCAAGCCGTAGCCGATCCGGTCTGGCTCGTCCATACCATGGCCATTATCGGCAATTCCACCACGATCTCGTCGTCTTCGTCGCGGGTGCTGTGATTGCGGTCGATCGTGATCGGCTTCAGCCGACCGAGCATGCGCCGTAACTGTCGGAAGATTTCCGACGAAATCAGGAAAGCACCGCCGACCGTTCTCTGGCTAAATAGCGAAAGGGGGGCACCCTTGGTCGAGGTTGAATGACCGATCTTCGAGCCATATTGCCGATGTCAGCGGCAGGGTTGGCGCTGATGGCGGGCGCTGCGGCGGCGCAACAGGCGCCGGCGACCCCACCGGCCGCAACGGATCAGACGATCAGCTTGCCGACGGTCGAAGTGGTCGCGGCCTCGCCGCTGCTCGGATCCGGTGTCGATCGAACCAAGGTGCCGGCAGAAAACCAGGTTCTCACTTCCCAGGACATCAGCCGCAACGGCTACCCCCAAGCGTTGCCCGCGCTGAACCAGCAGGCTCCCGGCGTGACCCTCGGTGAGGCATCGGGTAACCCGTTTCAGCCGAGCCTGTTCTATCACGGTTTCGAAGCTTCGCCATTGCAGGGAACCCCCCAAGGGCTTGCGGTCTACATCAACGGTGCGCGCTTCAATCAGCCCTTTGGCGACACCGTGAATTGGGACCTGATCCCGAGCATCGCGATCGACCGGATGGATCTCGTCGGGTCGAACCCGGTGTTTGGTCTGAACGCGCTCGGCGGCGCATTGGCGGTGCAGATGAAGAACGGCTTCACCTATCGTGGCGCCGAAGTCGACGTGCTCGGGGGCTCGTTCGACCTCTATCAGGGCGAGGCGCAGTCTGGCATCCAGACCGGCAACACCGCTGCCTACCTCGCTCTCAATGGGTTGCAAGAAGGCGGCTGGCGCGACCTGCAATCCTCCAATCTCGGTAATCTTTATGGCGATATCGGCTGGCGCGGTGACCGCGGCGAGCTTCACGTCAATGTCATGGCCGCCAACAACCGGCTCAACGGTCCAGGGACTTCCCCGGTCCAGCTATTGGCCGTCGATCCGGCCGCGCAATTCACCGCGCCCAATCTGATCACCAACCAATACACGCAGGTGAATTTGACAACCAGCTATCAGGTCTCCGACAATACCTCATTGCAGGGCAACATCTATGCCGATTATCTGCTCCAAAAGGTGGCTAACGGCAATGTCCCCGTCGCAACTCCGTGCGACGACGGATCGGGGTTTTTATGCGTCAACCCCGGTATCTTTGCCATCGGGCGTGACGGCCAACCGATCCCAGATTTTCTGAGTGGCGGTCCCTATTCCGATCTCGACCAGCAATCGACAAATACCCACGGCTATGGCGCGGCGCTGCAAGTAACCAATCGCCGCGCGGTGTTCGGCCATCCGAACCAGCTGATCGCCGGTTTAAGCTTTGACGGCGGGCAAACCCTGTTCGGGGCTACCACCGAGATTGGCGGTATTACGCCGGACAGTCGTGTTTTCTTCGGCCCCGGCGTGACAATCGACCAGCCCGACGGATCGATCGCGCCGATAAGGGTGGCGATCTCCAACGCCTATTACGGTGCGTTCTTTACCGACACCTTTGATGTTACCCCGACGCTGTCGGCCAATGCCGCCGGCCGTTACAACTTTGCACAGATCGATCTCAGTGACCAAATTGGCACGGCACTGAGCGGCGACCACAGCTATGGCCATTTCAATCCGGCGGGTGGGCTGACCTGGAAATTCCTGCCTGAGCTCAGCGCCTATGCCAGTTATGCCGAAGCCAACCGCGCCCCGACCCCGGAGGAGCTGACCTGCGCCAGTGGTGCAAGCCCATGCAGCCTCGCCAATTTTTTTGTCGGCGACCCGAATTTGCAGCAGGTCGTGGCGCACACGGTCGAAGCGGGGTTGCGCGGCCGGCTACACCCGTTTCCCGGGGCGACGCTGTCGGCCGATCTCGCTTACTATCACACGAGCCTCGCCAACGACATTCTGTTCGTCAACAGCCCGATCCAAGGCCGCGCCTTTTTTCAGAATGTCGGATCTACCCTGCGCCAGGGGATCGATGTTAATCTGCAATTTAAGACCGATCGCCTGCTCGCCTGGCTTGCCTATTCCTATATCGATGCGCAGTTCCAGACCGGCTTTACCGCGTCGAGTTCAAACAATCCCGGCGCCGACGCGGATGGGAATATCCAAGTTCAGCCGGGCGATCGCCTGCCCGGCATCCCGGCC
>JAFAHP010000706.1 GCA_019237175.1 Alphaproteobacteria bacterium | reverse complement strand
ATCTACGACGCGATGGTGCGCATGGCGCAGGATTTCGCGATGCGCCTGCCGCTGATCGACGGCCAAGGCAATTTCGGCTCGATGGACGGCGATTCACCGGCGGCCTATCGCTACACCGAGGCCAGGCTCGCCCGTGTCGCCGATTCGTTGCTCGACGATCTCGACAACGACACCGTCGATTTCCAGCCCAATTACGATGAAACCGAGCGCGAGCCCAAGGTTCTGCCGGCCGGCTTTCCGAACTTGCTGGTCAACGGCGCCCAGGGGATTGCGGTCGGCATGGCAACCAATATCCCGCCGCACAATTTAGGCGAGGTCATCGACGCGTGTTGCGCCTATCTCGACGATGGCGCCATCACCGTCGAACAGCTGATGGAGTATGTGCCGGCACCGGATTTCCCGACCGGCGGGCTGATTCTCGGCCGAACCGGCACGCACGCCGCCTACAAGACCGGCCGCGGTGCGGTGATCTTGCGCGCCAAATCCCATGTCGAAGAAATCCGCAAGGACCGCGAGGCGATCGTCTTTACCGAGATCCCCTATCAGGTCAACAAGGCAAAGTTGATCGAACGCATAGCCGAATGCGTGCGCGAAAAGCTGATCGACGGCATCGCCGAGTTGCGCGACGAAAGCGACCGCGAGGGCGTGCGGGTTGTTGTCGAGTTGAAGCGTGATGCCGAACCAGAGATCGTCCTGAACCAGCTCCACCGCCACACCGCACTGCAGACGAGCTTTGGCGTCAACATGCTGGCACTGCACGGCGGCCGACCCGAATTGTTGACACTGCGCGATGTGATCGCCGCTTTTGTCGCCTTTCGCGAAGAGGTGATCACCCGCCGCACCGACCATCTTTTGGGTAAAGCGCGCGAGCGAGCACACACCCTCGTGGGTCTTTTGATCGCGGTCGCCAATCTTGACGAGATCATCGCGCTGATCCGTGCCGCACCCGACCCGGCGGCCGCACGCGCCGGCCTGACCGGCCGGGCGTGGCCGGCGGGCGATGTCGCGCCACTGGTCGCTCTGGTCGGTGAACCAGGCCGGGAGGTGGATGCGGACGGCACCTACCGCCTCTCGGACGAGCAGGCGCGAGCGATCCTCGATTTGCGCTTACAGCGGTTGACCGCGCTCGAGCGCGACAAGATCGCCGAGGAATTGCGCGGGTTGATCGCAGAGATCGGAGGATATCTCGAAATCTTGCGCTCGCGGGCGCGGCTTATCGAGGTGCTTCGCGGCGAGCTGCTGGCGATCAAGGAGCAGTTTGCGACGCCGCGGCGCACGCAGATCGAGGATGTCGAGTTCGAAGCCGACGTCGAAGCGCTGATCCAGCGCGAGACCATGGTGGTGACCGTCAGCCACGCCGGTTACATCAAGCGCGTGCCATTGTCGACCTATCGAGCCCAACAACGGGGCGGCCGCGGCCGCGCCGGCATGGCCGTCCGCGCAGAAGATTTCCTCAGCCAAGTGTTTGTCGCCTCGACCCATACGCCGGTATTGTTCTTCGCCTCGACGGGCCGGGTCTACAAGCTCAAGGTTCATCGCCTGCCGCTCGGCACGCCGCAGGCGCGCGGCCGGCCAATGGTCAATCTGTTGTCCAACCTATCGCCGGGCGAGACGATTTCGACCGTCATGCCGTTGCCCGAGGACGAGGAAAGCTGGACCGACCTCGGCGTCATGTTCGCAACCGCAAAAGGGTATGTGCGCCGTAATATGATGAGCGATTTTGCCGACATTCGCGCCAACGGCAAGATCGCGATGAAGTTCGAGGGCGAAGACGCGGACGATCGTCTAATCGCAGTTGCGACCTGTACCGATGCCGACGATGTGCTGTTGACCACTCGAAACGGCCGCGCGATCCGATTTCCGGTCGGTGATGTCCGCATCTTCGCCGGGCGCTCGTCGGTAGGGGTACGGGGCATCCGCCTGCTCGGCGACGATCGTGTCATTTCGATGTCGATCCTTCGACATCAAGAGATCGGGATGCGCGAGCGCGACGCCTATCTGCGGCGCGCAGCCGAGCGTCGGCGTCAAAATGACGATGACGGTGAAAAGAACGGGGAAGGGGCTGCGCCCGAAATCGAACCCGGCGAGGCCGCCGACGAAATCCTCAACGGGTTTGTGCTGACCGAAGAGCGCTTTTCCGATCTCGCCGCGCGTGAAGAATTTGTCCTGAGCGTCACCGAAAAAGGCTTTGGCGTTCGCAGCTCAGCCTACGACTACCGGATAACCGGACGGGGCGGACAAGGCATCAACAACATGGATATGAGCCTTCGCGGCGACGCGATCGTCGCCGTATTCCCGGTCGGCAGCAATGATCAGATCATGCTGGTCACCGATGCGGGCATGGTGATCCGCTGTCCGGTTGGCGATATCCGCATCGCTCGCCGTGGCAGCGCCGGTGTCGTGATTTTCAGGATCGGCGACGGCGAGCGGGTCGTCTCGGTTGCTCGGCTGCCGGATGAGACTGATGGCACCAGCGACGCCGTGGGGTCGGGATCGGCCGACGATCAGTCAATCAACGCAAGCCAACAAACCGATGTGGGGGATCAATGAGCAAGCTGCGCGTCGGCATCTACCCAGGCACATTCGATCCGATTACCAACGGACATTCGGACATCATCTGTCGCGCCGCGAAGCTGGTGGATCGGCTGATCATCGGCGTAGCGCGCAATGACGGAAAGGGGCCGCTGTTCGCTACCGACGAGCGCGTGGAAATTGTCCGCGACGAGGTGGCACAACTTGAAAATGGCGATGCCGAGCGCATCGAGGTGCAAGCCTTCGAAGGCCTCCTGATGCATTTCGCCAAATCAGTCGGCGCGAGCGTTATCGTCCGGGGGCTGCGCGCCGTGTCGGATTTCGAGTACGAGTTTCAGATGACCGGGATGAACGCCAGGCTGGATCCGGACATCGAGACGGTGTTTCTGATGGCATCGGATCGCTTTCAGTTCATCACGTCGCGCTTAGTCAAGGAGATCGGGGCGCTTGGCGGGGACGTCTCGCATTTTGTCAGCCCGCGGGTAGCAGCCCGCCTCCTCGACCGCTATGCCGATGGGCGAGCCAAGCCGCGCCGCCGCGTGGCGGCCGGCTGAGGGCTCCGCGAGGTCCCCTCGCCCTGGTTTCTTGGCACAAAATTGCCTCAAGGCCGAGCCGACCGCCGCCGAGCCAGAACAACAGAATCGGAATGATGGGCGGAAGGGATCAGCCGTTGAGCGGCCTGAGGCCGCCGCAGCGTACTTTTGGATGAACCAAAGGTTGCAGGAGGCACATGATTACAACCGTAACATACGTATGCGGGACAAATTAAGGCTGTAAACCTAATCGCGATCAGCCATATTTTTTCTGCGATTTTTAACCTTGTGTGAGCCGCCTCACACATCCTCCCACAAAGCGATGGTATTGGTCTCAAAACCGTCAGGAGACCGTCATGATCGCAAAGACGCCAGTGCCTCTCCGGTGGAGCGAAAAGGCCGAGGCGGCGCAGGTGTGCACCCTGGCTCTACTCGAGCGAGAACCGCAGAGCGCAAC
>JAFAHP010000565.1 GCA_019237175.1 Alphaproteobacteria bacterium | reverse complement strand
ATGCAGGTAACCGGCCTCAATGGCGCCACGATCGAGGAGGCATGGCGGGATCGGATCTATTCCTACGGCGGCATAGCCCTCCCCGGTTTCCCCAACCTGTTCATGCTCTACGGGCCGTTCGCCCCAGTGAACAATGTCCCGGTGCCGCTCGGTCTCGATCAGGAGATCGGTTGTATCATGCGGCTGATTGCCGAGGCGCGCGCCCGCCGCGCTGCGGTGGCGCCCACCGTCGCCGCGACCGAGCAGTTTCTCGCCCGGCTCGACACCGCTTTTCCCGGCACGGTTTGGGTCGGCGGTTGCAAGAACTGGTATACCAGCGGCCAGCCCAACCCGGTGCTGTGGCCCCTCCCGCAGAGCGAGCACAGCGTATTCTTTGAGCGGGTGCCGGTTGAAGATTTCGATTTCACCCCTGTCGCGTAGGGGTTAGCGATTTTGCCCGCGGGAGGACGCGATGGTCGACCAAAGAGATCGAGTGGTTTGGGGGGCCGTCCTCTTTAGAACCACCAACCCAGAGGTTGTCGCGGGTGCAATTGTAAGACGCAGTGAGCGATTGCATTGGACAAATCAATCAGCCAAAGAGGAGGTGTTGAGATGGATGCGAGAGTCGCCGCAAACTAACTCCGCTGGTGAGACAGAGTGGCAATCCGCTGAAGACGTTATTATTGGTCGGTTTTCCAACGATCCTAATCATGTTGCTGTGATTCGATCGATGTTGCTCCCGTTGGGTAGGCCACCTCGTATCAAATGAATTCTCTGCGGGCTTCCCAAAAATTCAAAGGACTCTGGAAGTAAAAGACTCATTCTACCACCTATGCGAGCGCCGCCTCACTGGCGGACCTGGCGGCAGGGCTCGTACCCCCGTTCGGCTCCGAGATCGAGTTGTCGGATCGAAGCAATCACTGCAACCTCGAATTTTACCTCTGTTCTATTGCGCGCGGGCGGCTTTGGGCCGTCTTAGCGCGATCGAGCCCGATCCTCGCAACACCGGCGCACCCTTGCATCAACCGCCATCGCGCTCAGCGAGTTGGCGGCGCAGCGCTCTGATTTCTTCAAAGCGCTTGGTCACGTCGCGCAAGATCGCACCGATCCCAATCATCAGGCCCGCTTGGTCGTGAAACGGCAGCACCGTAAATTCGATCGAAATGCGCGACCCGTCCTGGCGCAGTGCCGGGACGGCGAGGAGGTCGCCGGCCCCGTAGCGGGTCTTACCGGTCCGCATCGTCTCGGCGAACCCCGACCAGTGCCGCGCCCGCAGGTTCTGCGGGATGATGATGTCGAGAGACTTGCCGACCGCCTCTCCTGCGCCGAACCCGAAGATCCGCTCGGCGGCGGCATTCCAGAACCGGATCGCGCCTTCGCGATCGGCAAAAATCACTGCGTCGGGCGCGTCGCGCGCCAGGACACGGCTGAACCGGTCGACATCGAAATCCGAACTCATCACACCACCTCCTTCGCGACACTCACCTCGCCAACGTGGATGGTTGGATCTCTCCCGCCGCGGGCGCGTAATCTCCATGCCGGCGAGGGAGAGCGAGGCGTCGAAAAATGGCTCGTGACAGGGGGCTGGAGGCGCTGCTGCGCGAGGATCTTGCGGCGGCCTGCGGCTTGACCGAAAAGCCGATGTTCGGAGGCTGGGCCTGGTTGTTGCGCGGTCATCTGCTGGTCGGTGCGCGGGATGACGGGATGCTGGTCAGGCTCGGCAAGGACCGCGACGAATGGGCGCTTGCCCAAGCGGATATTGCGCCAATGATATCGCGCGGGCGCCGCATGAGCGGCTGGGTGCGAGCCGGGCCCAACGCTTTTGGCGACGACGCGGTGCGTCGTAAGCTGATCGACATGGCCCTTATCTTTGTCCGCTCTTTGCCGGCAAGATAGCCGATCCAGAACTTCATCGGCCTTCACGGCGTTCCTGGATCAGCGTGTCAACCGCCGATACGCCCACACCGGCACGCGGCGGTTCGCGGTCGAACAGAGTCTCGCAGAGCCGGGCCCAGCCCGGCTGAACGACACCGTCCCGCGCCAGCCGCGACAACCGATCGCTTTGCGGAGCTGCTCCGCGGCCGGCGACGGGTTCCAGGCGCGCGACGGGACGACCGCGGTCGACAATCAGCACCGGCGATCCCCTTTTGAAGCCATCGATCAGGGCGCTGAGGTTGCGCTTGGCTTCGATTAGGCTGACTTTTCTCATCGAGCTATTATAGCTGGTTTCCGGTCGCGGGTGGTACGGCAGGTCGCCGGTACCGCAGGACCGGGGAGGATCGTACGATGAAGCTGGCGATCTGGTCGACAACCACCCCGCGCGAGAACTCAACCTATCCGGAGATGTTCCGGCGCCAGCTCGAAGAGGTCGAGCTGGCGGAAAGGATCGGCATCGATCAGATCTGGTTTTTCGAGCATCACCTGTCACCGACCGCACCGGTGCCGTCGCCCAATTTGTTGATCGCCGCCGCGGCGCGGCGCACCCGCCGGATCCGCTTTGCGAGCATGGTCAACATCCTGCCGTTCCGGCATCCGCTGCTGGTCGCCGAGGAAGCCGCGATGCTCGACAATCTGACCGAGGGGCGGCTCGATATGGGCCTCGGCCGCGGCCTGCGTCCGCCAGAATTCGAAGCTTTCGGCGTCGACCAGGGACAGTCGCGAGAGATGTTTCTCGAATCCTTCGCCATCATCCGCCGGATTTGGGCGGACGAGAACTTTGTCCATCGCGGCAAATACTGGACAGTGCAAAAGGAGGCGCCATTGGCGCCGCCGCTGGTGCAGCGCCCGCACCCGCCGTTTCTGGTCAGCGCGCAGAGTGAAGACACATTGCGCTGGGCGGCCGCTCACGACATTCCCTTCGCACAGATTGATTCGATGGTCGATCAGGCAAGACACGACCAGGCGCTCTATCGCGAAGTGCAGACCGCGCATGGGCACCGGCCGTCGCCTCGGCTCTATCTGATGCGCGAGATCTACG
>JAFAHP010000255.1 GCA_019237175.1 Alphaproteobacteria bacterium | reverse complement strand
GCGCTTGATTGCGTCATCATGACCCGACCGGAAGATTTGCTTTACGCGGTGGACGATATGCCGCCGTGGCCGCGCCTCCTCTTCCTCGGAATGCAGCATGCGATGCTGCTGTCGGTCAATCTGGTCTTGATCGTCATTGTTTTCCGGCGCGCCGGCGCCGGCGACGCGGTGACCCTCAGCGCGTTGAGTTTGGGGATGATCGCCTTGGCGATATCGACGGTGCTTCAGAGCCTGCCGAGAGGTCCGATCGGCTCGGGATACCTGGCACCGCCCATCTTTTCTGCGATCTATATCGGCCCCGCTGTGCTCGCGGTCGGTGCCGGCGGGCTTCCGGCCGTGTTCGGGATGACAATGTTCGCCGGCCTGGTCGAGATCGGCTTGTCCCGGCTGCTGCGCAGGCTTCGGGCTTTGTTCCCGCCAGCGATCAGCGGCTTCATCGTCGTGATCGTCGGCCTTCAGCTGGGTGTAATCGGGACCGGCGACCTCCTCGGGGTCGAGCACGTCCACCGGCCGGCTTTTCATTATCACCTGATGGTTGGCGGGGTGACCTTGGCGACGATGTGCGCGCTCAGTGTCTGGGGCCGCGGCATCGTGCGCCTGATTTGCTCGATGCTCGGCGTCATAATCGGCATGCTGCTCAGCGTCGCCGCGGGCTTGGTGCCCACCGATGCGGTACGCAGTTTCCTCGATGCGCCGATTGTCGCGTTACCGCAGCCGCATTATCTCGCCTACGATTTCCAATTTCGCCTGATCCCGGCGTTCTTGATGGCGGGAACCGCGGCGATGCTGCGGACCGTCGGGGTCATCACCACCTGTCAGAAGATCAACGATCTCGATTGGAAACGGCCCGAGCTGAAATCGATTCAAGCCGGCATCATTGCGGACGGCATTGGATGTGTCATTGGCGGGCTGGTGGGCGTGATCGGCATGAATAGCGCGGTCGGCCCGGTTGGTGTCGCCAAAGCCGCGGGCGCAACGAGCCGGTACATCGGTTTTTCCTGTGCGGCGATCCTCGTCATTTTTGCGTTAATTCCCAAATATGGCGCTCTCTTCTTGATAATGCCGCAACCGGTGATCGGCGCACTGATGGTGTTTACCGCCTCGTTCATGATCGCCGGCGGCATCCAGATCATCGTCTCGCGGAGCATCGACAGCCGAGCCACTTACGTCGTCGGCGTTTCACTGTTGCTGGGGCTCTCTCGCGAGATATTTCCGGCGTATTTCGAACGCGCCGTGCCGCTGGTGCACCAGTTTACCGGCAGCATGATGTCGATTGGCGTCCTATCCGCCTTTCTGCTCAATCTGATCTTCCGCATCGGTGCGACCCGCACCGCAACCTTTGAATTCGAGAACTCGGACACGCCGACCGCTGAGTTGGAGCGGCTTTTACGGGCGCGCGGCCGGGCTTGGTCGGTTCCCGCGGACGTTGTGGATCGCGCCGTGGCTTCGACGGGGCAGGTCATGCAGCACCTCGCCGATGCCGACCTCATCATCGGATCGCCTTCCGTCACAATGACCTTTAACGATTTCGATCTTAGGGTCTCGGTCCGCTACCAGGGAGCCCTGCTCTCACTACCCAACGTCGGCGTCAGGAAGCACTTTTTCCTGGACGAGGAATCTTTCTCCTATGGATTGGCCGATTTTTTGACCGGCGTTTATCCGGATCGAATGGAGGCGCGCTCTGCGGGTCAGAATGCCCATATCCGGTTGATTTTCAGCGGATAATTGGTGAGACCCGCCGACGCCGGCGAACCCCGCGCGTCTGCTCGCAAGGGGTCCCAATCTGCACTTCAAAGGGATGCCCTTAACCTTAACGTGTGGGTTTACACATCGAGGAGATAGAAAGCAGATTAAGCAACCAGAACAAGCGGGAAGGGACCATGATACTGAAGACAGCGCTGGCCTCGGCTGCGATAACGGCTCTGATGACGGTCGGGTCCCGCCTCTGCCACACCGGTGCTCGCGGTCACCGGGGGAACGCCAGGAACCCCGGGGGTTGACGCCACAGGAGGCTGGTCGTTCACACCGACCCAGGCGGTCAGTGTCACCGCGCTCGACGCTTTCGACCCGACTGGCGATGGCACTGCCGGCGCGGTCCGGCTCTACACCGCCGGCGGAACCGTGCTCGCGAGCGCGCAGGTCACGACCAGTGACAGTCAGGAAGGCTCACCGACCAAGTTCTATTCCGCTCCGCTCGCCACCCCGGTCTCGCTCCTCGCCAACGCGACGTACTACATCGCCGAGGACTTTGGCACCGCCACGATGGCTTTTGCCGGGACCGGGACCACCTTCGCGACCGAGGCTGTCATCGAATACGGGAGCGAGGTGCATGCGATGAGCCAGGGTCAAAAACCGACGACGGACGTTGCTGGAGGAATGTTCCATCCCGGCATCTTCGGCCCCAATTTCGACATCGCCGGGGTGGGAACCCCGGTGCCGGAGCCCGGCAGCTTCGCGCTGCTCGGCATAGGTGTGCTTGTTTTGTTGGTGGCAGGTTTGACTGGCCGTCGCAAGCTCCCCGGCTGATCCCGGATTCGGCATTGAAATTCAGAGCCGTCATAGCCGCGCTTGTCCTGATTTGGTGAAACGCGATCCTTCCCCACGAGCGCGAACCGCTTAGGATCATCTGCTTTCGCCCATTCAGGGACAGGAGCAAAGCGATGACGGAAAAGACCTTGGGGTCCTTTGTCCCCACGACCTGCTGGGGCGTTGCGGTCGCATTGCTTCTGCTTACGGTTCCGATGCCCGTTGAAGCATTCGCCAAAGAGCCGTTATCCCCGGCGGCAGGGCAACAGCAAACCGCGCAGGACCGTTGCCAATTTTTGCTGGATAATGTCAAGGGCATCATTTTGAGCCTGGACCGCGAAGGCAAAATCAACTTCCTCAACCATTATGGCGAAGGTTTTTTCGGATATTCCGCCAAAGAGATTCTCGGCAAACCGATGCTCGGCACATTGACGCCGCCGACCGGATTTCAGGGCCGCGATCTGGCGGCGTTTTTGGCAGAGCTGGTGCGCGACCCCAATCGCCATGCGTACAGCGTCAATGTCAATATGCGCCGCAACGGCCAGCGGGTCTGGATATTCTGGGCCAACAAGGGGATTTACGACAACCAGGGACAGGTGCTGGAAGTTTTGCGGGTCGGTCTGGATATTACCGCAAGAGAACTTCGTCTCGAAGCAGCGACGCAAGAACTCAGAGACATTGCCAAGATGTTGGAAGGTCGGGATTGGGTTCAGCGCAAAAAACTAAAAGAGATCACGAGCCGCATCGAGGCGATCAGTGAGGAGCTGGAAAGACCGTGGACGGCAACCAACTCGGGCGTGTTGGAGAGCGTCGCACCGCGAGGTCATTAAGATTTGCTCCGGCCTATCCCGCTCCGAGAGGAGAACCGGTTGCGATGCCGGCATGCCGGGCCGGCGAGTGCCGATCGAGATAGTCTTGCACGCCGTCGTCCACTGTCGGAAATACACGGTTTTCTCCGACCCGGTCGAGCAACCCACAGCGCCTGAACATCTGCTGCACCGGATCCTGAAGCTCGGCAAACAGGACCTCGGTGTTGGTTTTCTCCGCCTCGGCAACCAAGCCCAAAAGCGTATCGGTGGAAGACAGGTCAATTCCAAAATTGGCGTGGAGATTGACGAGTATCGCCTTGGGTGGGCCGGCGCCGGACAGCAGAAGGCGCACCTCATTGCGGAAGCGAAGGGCATTGGCAAAAAACAACGGGCCATCGAGCCGCAGGATCTCCAGGCCCGAAATGAAACCCCAGGCGGAGGAGCGCCCGATTACTTGATAGGAGTGCTCCTTGCCTGGTACTGGGCCAAGGCGCGACAGGGAAAGGTGACTAGCGCCCCAAATAAACCGAAGCAGCGAGAGCACGACGGCGATACCGAGGCCCGGCAATATCCCGACAGTGATCACGCCCACCAATGCCACCAGGGCTTGCCCGAACTCGCTCGGATGAAACCGATAGAAGCGTTTGAGTTCACCGACCCGCATCATTCGCGCCACGGCATGGATGACGATCGCGCCCAGGACCGCCTGCGGCAAGTTGTAGAACAGGGGCATCAGCGCGACCAAAGTGATCAACACCATGATTGCCGCCGCCAGCGACGAGATCTGGCTCTTAGCTCCAGCGCGATCGTTGACCGCCGTTGATGACACGCTGCAGCCGCTCACCAGCCCGCCCAAGCAGGCCGCCGCAATGTTGGAAACGCCGAGCGCAATCAATTCTTGATTGGCGTCGATGTCGTATCCGTACTTGCTGCTGAGGCTGTATCCCACCCCGAGTGCTTCCGAAATGATGAACAAGGAGATTGCCAGGGCTCCCGGCAGCAGGTCGAGTACATCGTCAAAATTCGCCTCTGGGAGGCTGACCACAGGCAGACCGGGATGGAAGACGCCGACGATCTGAACCCCATGTTCGTCACCAAGCCGCAGCACGGAAACGACCAGGATTCCGGCCGCCATGATCATCAGCGGTGCGGGGGCGCGGGGGGCGCGCGCCTCGATGATGTAAAGTAGGGTCAGAGCCCCGGCCCCGATGGCGAAGGTCACCCAATTGGCCGCGCCCAGCTGCCCAAAGAGATGCCAGAGCTGGTACAGGGTGTCGCCTTGGCCTCGATGCAGTCCAAAGAGCTTGGGAACCTGGCTGACCGCGATGTAGATCGCTAGCCCGAAGACGAAGCCGGTCATGACCGAGGGCGAAATGAACGCGATCACGAACCCGAGCCGTACCAGCCCGCACAGCAAGAAGATGATCCCGACAACAAAAACCAATAGGACGAGCAACTCGGCCAATTCGCGGGCGTCGGTTACGAGAAACGGAGCAACGATTGTCGCCATCATGATCGAGGAGCCGGAGGTCGGGGCCGAGGCCGCCTGCCGCGTTGTTCCCAGAATGGCGTAGACGATGAGCGAGGCCAAAAGTGTGTAGAGCCCCGCCTGAACCGGCGCTCCGGCCAATTCGGCATAGGCGATCCCCTCAGGAACCAGGATCCCCCACAGCGTCAATCCGGCGATGACGTCGGCGCGCAGCCATCCGGCCTTATAGCCGGGCAGCCATCCAAGAATAGGAAGAACCCGAGCCAATCGATCCATTTTTAGTAATTGTTTTTGAGCCAATAGCATTCAATATTTCGGATTGAGTGCGATGTTTTGTAAAAATACTGCTGAACTATGTAGTGCGTCGATGGCGCCGCGCCACAAAGCGGCGGCTGCCGAGTCGCACTCGTGTTTTATCGCATCGCGGCTCGCGCCGCGCGAGGCCAAGTCGGAACTGGCCGAAGCTGATATCGCCCGCGACCATCGGACCCTGCCGTTTCAGAACAATTCAGTTTCTGAACCAAAGAGATTAACCGTCGTGCTGCTTATCGTCTATCACCGTGTGGCGCAGATCACAGGTGGGGTGGTGATTGCTCACTACATTAGGGACCTTTGCGGCGCCCAGGCGGCGGGCGCCGGCTTGCCCAAGAGGATCTGCGGAGGGATGTACCATGCAGGAGCACAGTCTTACCGGCCGCATTGCCGGGTTGGTGATTTTTAGGGTTCCGGAGTTCGGCACCCGGGCGCGCTTTACCATCGAGGGCACGGGAAGTTGCCCGGTCGTCTGCGCTGTTGAAGGCGATGTCGCCCGGGAATTCATCAGTCGTCATTGCGTGGGCGACCAGGTTTCGGTGAGAGGTATTTACGAACCCCGGCCGTCAACTGCCGCCGCCGATACGCCGTGGGTTGCCCGATTTCGCGTATGCGCCGTGCGCTTCGCCGAAGACAGGCGCCTCGCGGCATGACACCGCGCGACCGCGCGGGCTTGCTGGTAAGAATCCCGACAATCATCGGCCGGCCCCGCTGTCGTGCTCGCCGCAACAGTTTGCCCTTTAGGCGGTGGATTTCGGCCTTGGTATTCTGGACCGAGAAATCACCAGGCCGGTTTTGTCGGCAACAAAGCAAGCCAGGTCCGCGGCGACCCGTTCAAAGACTTCATCCCAATCGTCACGGCGGGTTTGCCGGAACAGCCGCGCGGTTGGATACCAGGGGGTGTCCTCCCGGGCCATCATCCACCGCCAGTCGGGCACGAGTTTGAGGACGATCCACACCGGGCGCCCGAGGGCGCCGGCAAGATGAGCGGCCGCCGTATCGCTGGAGATCACGAGATCGAGGTTCATCATGACCGCAGCGGAGTCGATGAACGCG
>JAFAHP010000370.1 GCA_019237175.1 Alphaproteobacteria bacterium | reverse complement strand
GGGCAAGGCGACCGGCCCGCGGATCGCACTGATCGGTGAGCTCGACAGCCTGCGCACCTCGGATCATCCCCTTGCCGACCCGCATACCGGGGCGGCGCACAGCTGCGGCCACAATGCTCAGATTGCCGGCATGCTCGGCGCCGCGATCGGCTTGTCGGCGATCGGCGCGAACCATCACCTCGCCGGCGAACTGGTGTTTTTCGCCGTCCCCGCCGAGGAGTTCATCGATGTCGAAGAGCGGCTGCACCGCAAGGAACGCGGCGAGATCGAATTCCTGCTCGGCAAGCCCGAACTCGTTGCCAAGGGCCATTTCGACGACATCGACATGGCAATGATGATCCATGTCGGCTCACACGACCAAATGGCGAGGCGCTCTTTTATTGCCGACAGCTCCAATGGTGCCGTGGTCAAGCAGATACGGTTTTTGGGCCGCGCCTCCCATGCCGGCGGGGCACCGCAGCTCGGCATCAACGCGCTCTCCGCGGCGTTGATCGCGCTCAACGCGATCCACGCGCAGCGCGAGACCTTCTACGACCGCGACACGATCCGCATCCACCCGATCATCACCAAGGGCGGCGACGCGGTTAGCGTGGTGCCGGCGGAGGTGCATGTGGAAACCTTTGTCCGCGGCGGCTCGCGTGAGGCCATCCTCGACGCCAACATGAAGGTCGATCGTTGTCTGCGCGCCGGTGCGATGGCGATGGGGGCGGAGGTCGAGATCAACACGATCCCCGGCTATTTGCCGCAGCGCAATAATCGGGAGATGGCCCAAGTTTTCGGCGGCAACGTCGAGGTGCTGTTCGGCCCGGGCTCCTTCGACATCGGCGGCCACCGCACCGGCTCGACCGATATGGGCGACATTGCCCATATGAAGCCGGTCATTCACCCTTATCTCGCCTCGGCTAATGGCAAGACCCATGGCGCCGATTTTCGGATCAGCGAGCCGGAGCACGCTTATCTGACCCCGGCCAAGCTTTTGGCGATGACGGCGATCGACCTCTTATACGGCGACGCTGCGCCGGCGAGAAAAATTCTTGCCGAGTTCACGCCGGCGATGACCAAAGAGAGTTACCTCGCTTTCGAACGCGGCCTGTTCCGCACCGAGCACTACAAGCCGGAGGCGGCCTCCTGATCGGCACATAGCGAGAAGCCGCCGGTCTTCACCATTGTTCGCAAGCCGCCGGGAGCCCGACAGCCATCGTCACCGGCCGATGGTCGGGTAGTAAAACGCATCCAACTGGCTAGCCGGCCGGAGGTCGGAGAGGTGCGGTATCGTGGAACCGACGGTAGTCGATGGCCAGACGCCCGTCTTCGGTCTGCGTCAAGACATCGGCAAAACGGCGGTCCCAGTGTATCTCGTCGGCGAGGTAGGAAGCGCGGGCGTAGATCACCTGCGAGGTCGTCCCGTCGATCCCGGTGACCGTGACGACGACCTCCGCGCCCTCCTCCGCCAAGGATGACGGGCTCGCGTTGTATAAGGGGCTGGTGGCGTCGATCGCGTGCATGATCGTAAACGTCATTGCGAAAATAAGACTGCGCTGTCGAGCAAGCTGCAGATCATAAAACCGCCGCATCCAGTCTCCCTCGGCCGTGCGCTCGTCGCGAACAAGGATGACCGAGACCTGCGCCTCGAGGATTTGATTCCGACGCTCGTTGGCGAGGCGGAGCGAAAGCGTCGGGACACCATTGAACGGGGCGACGACGGCCACTTTGCTGAAGACCACCCTGGCGGTCGGTTTCGAAAAGCGGGCGAACATCAAACCAGCGGCGACCGCCACCAGCATCACGCCGGCCAGGGCCTCGACCGTCATTACAACATCTCCATAGAGCGTCGCCGGGAACATCTGCCCATAACCGATCGTCGACAGAGTCTCGACGCTAAAAAAGAAGGCATCCGCAAAGGCTCCCGGCCGCGCGTTTGTGATCGAACCGTGGCCGAGCAAATACAATAATGCAAAAAGTAAATTTAGCCCGAGATAGACCAACGATAAACCGGCCAGAAAAGCCGACCACGGCAGAACTAACAAATAGTGATAAAGATCTTTCGCCCATCCGGTTGGGAGCCCGATCGCGACAACCCGATCGCTGGGCTCCCGTTGGACGATCCGAGGGCGAACAGGGCGAGGGCTGTCTTGATCGGATGTCGCGACCACAGGCTGCTGATTCATTTCGTTCTTCCTTTTGCAAGCGCACCGACGGGGCATCCGGCGCGGAGCCTGACAGCCGTCTATGCCCTGCACCAGATGCCCTCGAGCCGGCGGCGCAGCCCGCCATAGCGCGGCGCGGCCGACCGTCCTAAGGTTTCACATGAGATGCGTCGTCCTCCCATGGCGGCGTATCCTCGGACGATCCCCGCGCCTATACTGGGCTCCATCAGGACCGGTTTCTCGGGGGAATCGATGGCGGCAGGCGGCAAAATCAGGGTAGGGATT
>JAFAHP010000730.1 GCA_019237175.1 Alphaproteobacteria bacterium | reverse complement strand
TCGAGGCCGGGGCGGCGGACTACCTGCCAAAGCCGTTCAATCCCGTGCTGCTGCGTGCACGGATTGGCGCCTCGCTCGAGAAAAAGCGGCTCGTCGACGAGCTGCGGTCCGAGCAGCAGCGCTCAGAAGCCTTGTTGCTCAACATATTACCGCGCCCGGTCGTCGAACGCATGCGGCTGGGCGAGACGGCGATCGCCGACCATATCGCCGAGGCGACGGTCCTGTTTTCCGATCTGGTAGATTTTACCTCGCTCTCGACGAGACTGGCGCCCGAGGAAACCGTCAGGATCCTGGCTCTTCTCTTCTCCGAATTCGAAGATCTCGCCACCCGTTATGGGCTCGAAACGATCAAAACCATCGGCGACGGATACCTGGTGACCAGTGGCATCCTCGAACAGCGGCCGGACAAGGCTGCCGCAGTCGCAGAGATGGCCTTGTCGATGCTCGAAAGTGTCGAGCGCGTCGGCAGAGCCATCAACCAGAATCTGCAGCTGCGCATCGGCATGCACACCGGCGGACCCATTGTCGCCGGCGTGCTCGGCACCCACAAGATCGCCTTTGATATCTGGGGCGATGCGGTGAATACCGCGAAACGTATGGAAACCTATGGGTGGCCCGGCCGCGTCCATGTTTCGGCCGCGACCCGACAGGTCTTGGGCGACGCGTTTCGCTTTGAGCCGCGCGGACCACTCGAAGTCAAAGGCAAGGGTTTGATGGAGACCTATTTCCTTTACCGGCAGTAATCGGAGTAGAGAGACTGAACGGGGTTTTGCGATTTGCCGAGGTGCGCTACTGGCAGGTCGCCGATAATGTGGTCGTCGCATCGAAGGTTCGCGCACCGACCTCCCCTCTGACAGGTGTGAGGCAGGTCACACGCGAAGCTCGCTTACGCGGTTTAGCTGTTGCGTCAGCCACTAGGGTTGGGAGAGAGTCACGCTTACAACCCGAAAATTCGGGTAGCGGCGGCTGACGCCGACCGGTGCGAACAAGGGAGGCGGAAATGGCGGGGAAAAACTGGCAGATCGAAGGCCGGTACGTCGAATATTGCAACTGCGATTACGGTTGTCCGTGCGAAACCATGGCCAACCCGACCTATGGGTTTTGCACCGCCCTTGTCGCGTTCAAGATCGATAACGGCTGGTGCGAAGACGTCCGGCTCGATGACCTGGCGGTCGCGGCCACCGCTTACACGCCGCGGGCACTCCATCACGGCCAGGGGATCATGCAGCCGATCCTCGACGAGCGCGCCAACGAGGCCCAGCGCGAGGCCTTGTTCTACATCCTTTCCGGCGCCGACCAGCCGGTTGGCACAGTGTTCCAGATTTTCTCGGCGGTGGTGGAGACGATCAAAGATCCGATCTTTGCCAAGATCGAGTTCGAATGGGATCTCGAAAAACGGCGAGCGCGGGTCGAGATCCCCGGCGTCATTCGAGCGCACAGCGAGCCGATCCGCAACCCGGTGACGGACCGCGACGAGCGCATCATCTTGGTGCTGCCCGACGGTTGGATGTTTCACGAGGCCGAGAACGCCGCCGGTTTTGCCAAGAGCATGGGGGCGATCAAATTCGACCTGAACGGCCGGCACAGCTCGCTGGCGCATATCGCGTGGAACCAGAACGGCATGCTCCATACCTTTGACGAATATAAGCGGAAATTTGGCCGCCCCTGATGGGATGAGGAGAGCCGGCGTTGACCGTCTCTGAGACGACCATCCTCGAAGCCGTGCTGCGGCGCGACCGCTGGGTGGTGGTTGCCGCCCTCGCCACCGCGATCATCGTCGCCTGGATCTGGATCGTGCTCGGCGCCGGGACCGGGACGAACGCCGTTGCGATGACCCAGATGGCGGGAATGCCCGGCATGGACGCGATGATGCAGCAGGCGGTGTGGACCCCGGGCTACGCGCTTCTGATTTTCGCCATGTGGTGGGTCATGATGGTGGCGATGATGCTGCCGAGCGCGGCACCGATGCTGCTGTTGTTCGCGCGCGCCAACCGCGCGCAGAAAGTCCGCGATCGCCCGTATGTCGCGACCGGGTTCTTTGCTGCCGGGTATCTGACGGCGTGGGGCGGGTTCAGCCTGCTCGCCGCCGGATTGCAGTGGGGATTGGAGCAACTGGATTTGCTCGGCCCGATGATGACCGCGACGAACTACTGGCTCGGCGGCGGGATCCTGCTCGCCGCTGGCCTGTGGCAACTGACCCCGCTCAAGGGTGTGTGCCTGCGCCATTGCCGCTCGCCGTTGAGCTTTCTGGCGCAGCAGTGGCAGCCCGGCCGGCTCGGCGCCTTCCGTATGGGGCTCGCGCACGGCGCTTATTGCCTGGGCTGCTGCTGGTTCCTGATGGGCCTTTTGTTTTTCGGCGGCATCATGAACCTCTACTGGATCGCCGGCCTCGCGGTTTTCGTTCTGTTGGAAAAGACAATCCCCTTTGGCCACTGGTTTGGCCGCATCGCCGGCGTCGGCTTTGCAGCCTGGGGCGCGCTACTGCTGGTGACCGCGGCCGGTGGCCAGTAAGCGCGCAACCGGCGCAGCGGCAACCAATGAGCAACAGAACCAGAGCATATCTGGTCCGTTGATTAGCGCACTTTCCACCCAGGTTCGTGTTGACCAACAATTCTCGCCTTGCCCGGTGGACCTTTAGCCCGCGGGCTCGACCCGCGGGTCGGGTCCGGGCATCCACGAGAGACCGGCATGGACTCTGCGCTTCTCGTGGATGCCCACGGAACTCGTTCGTGGGCTGAAGGCCCACGGGCCGGGCCCGGCCAAGACCAACGAGGGGAGACGCCCCGACCTGGACGACAACAGCTCGAAATCGGGAGACAGAGATGGCGGAAATCCCACAATGGCATATAGCAGGTGACTGGTTCGACAACTGCAGCTGCGCGGTTCCCTGCCCTTGC
>JAFAHP010000727.1 GCA_019237175.1 Alphaproteobacteria bacterium | reverse complement strand
AGCGGCCAAACCGCATTGTCGTCCGCCGCGGCGCCAGCAGAAACGGCAATCCGATCGCCCCCAGAATTGCGGTCCAGGCGAAATACGCGATGTTGAATAGGGCTGCTTTTGCCCAGCTCATCGACCGGCCTCAGCGCCGATCGGGTTCAGGTCGCGCAGCGCCGGCCGGTCGACAAAAGGCAGGAATAGCGCCGCCAGGTATTTGCCGTATTCCCCGATGAGCATCGCCATATTGCCACGCCATGTCCGCCAGTTTTGCGGTTTTGCCGGACGCAACAAAACCGGGTGGGGAATGATCTCGAAATCCGGCATCACGCGTTTGAATTCGAGCAGGCTGCGCGACATGTGATACCACGAGGTGACGAGGCGAAGGCTGTGATAGCCCTGCTGCCGCATCCAATCTTTGGTTTCGATCGCGTTCCCCAAGGTGTTTTCCGCCTTGTAGCCGAGGACAACGCAGCAAGCGAGCCAGCGCGGTGACTGCTCGCCCGCCAAATGCACCAAATCATCGAGATCGACGCGCCGCTCGACCCCTGTGACGAAGAGCATCCGTCCGCGACCGTCGAGCATCAGCTCGATCCCGCTTCGCAGCCGGAGGCTGCCGCCAGTCAACACGACGATTGCATCCGCTTGGGCTGCGCCGGTCTCCGGTGGCGGCGGGACGACAAAGACAGCAAAACCAACCCCGATCGCGGCGGTAACGACCAGCCCCGCCAAGGCCCCCCAGCAAAGCACGCGAGCGAACCACCGGCGTACCGGCCGGCAGCGACCAGCACAAAGACCGCGAGCAGACGGCGTTCGCCGGGGGTGCAGCTTCGACCAGACTGAGCTGTGAACTTGCGCCCCCGTTATCGACACCGGGTCCGGGTTCGGGATCGGCATCTAGCCGGGGCCCCGGAATGGCCGGCGGCCGTGCTGCGGCAGCGGCCGACCGCCGCCTCCGCTCAACCGATCGCGCCGGTCAGCACCGCTCCGAACAATTCCCAGCGCTGTCCGTTGAACCGGGCCATCTGCACCTGTTTCACCGGCGCGAAATCGGTCGGGCTGGTGTTGATCTTGATCCCCGGCAGCAGCATCGGCACGGTGAAATCGCGCAGGTTTGCCGCCTGCCGCATGACATTTTCCCGGGTCAACTCGTCGCCGCATTGCTTCAATACCTGCACGACCGTCGCGGCGGCCGAGGGCCCGTAGACATTATTGAGATCGCTCTTGTCACCCTGCGGATACCACTTGTTCATAAAGCCGAGCCACCATTTGAAGCCGGCATCGTCCTTCCAGCTGGGATCGTTCGGATCCTTCAACCAAAAATCGGATACGATGTCCTTGCAGTTTTCAAAGCCGGCCGGCTTCAGCGTCCCGGCCACCGAGTTGCCGATGCCGCTCAGGATATGCAGGGGCTTCCATTCGATCTCCGCAGATTTGCGGGTGGCCTGCGCGGCGAATTTCGCAATGGCGGTATTGATGAAGACATCGCAGCCCGCCGACTTCATGCTGATGATCTGTGAATCGACGGTGGGATCGGTGGTCTCGTAGCTGGCCTTGACCTTGATCATCGCGTCGGCCTTGTCGCCCAGCCCGTCGATGACACCCTTCAGGTAGTCCTTGCCGAAATCGTCATCCTGGTAGAGGACCCCGATCTTCCCGTCGGGCTTGTTTTTGAGGATGTAGGCGGCGTAGATGCGCCCCTCGCTCTGGTAATTGGGCTGGAAGCCGATCGTCCACGGATGGCCCTTGGGATCGTCCCATTTGGTGGCGCCGGTACCGACAAGGAGCTGGGGCACCTTGTGCTCGTTGAGGTAGCGCCACACTGCGGTGTTGGTCGGCGTGCCGGCGCTGTTGGCGACGATGAAGACCTGGTCCTGTTCGACCAGCTTGCGCGTCATCTCCACGGTCTTGGGCGGCGTATAGCCATCGTCATAGGAGATGAAATTGATCTTGCGACCGTTGACGCCGCCGCTTGCGTTGATCATCGCGTAGTAGCGAGCCTCGCATTTCCAGATCGTGCTGTAGGACGAGGCCGGGCCGCTATAAGGGGCGCAATTCCCGATTTTGATCTCGGTGTCGGTAACACCGGGGTCATAATGCCCGGCGGCGCGAACCGGCCGCGCGGCCAGTATCGGACCGCCAAAAGCCAATGCCGCCGGGGCGGCAGCGAGTATCGTGCGACGCGTCAGGCGCTTCATACTATCCTCCCGCAGTAAAACCTCGTCCCAATCGCCTTTTGTAACGCATTTGTATCGAGCCCGGGCAACGGCCGTCGAACGAGGGCGTCGAATGCTCGCCGACGCTCAGCCGATGGCACCCGTCAGCACTGGGCCGAACAACACCCACCGGGTGCCGTCGAACCGTGCCATCTGCATCTGCTTAACCGGATACCAGTCGGTCGGGGTGGTGTTGACGGTGATCCCCGGCAATAGCATCGGCAGAGCGAGATCATGGATGTTGCTCGCCTGCTTCATGATGTTGGCGCGGGTCAACTCGTCGCCGCACTGCTTGAGCACCTGCACCAGGGTTTGACAGACGGTGTAGGCGTAGGCGTTGGCGGCGTCGGTCTTGTCGCCCTCCGGGTACCATTGATCCATGAAAGCGAGCCACTGTTTGTAGCCGGCATCATCCTTCCAGGTCGGGTCGGTCGGGTCCTTGAACCAGAAGGTCGACAAGATGCCCTTGGCGTTTTCCAGCCCGGCCGGCTTCAACGTAACGCCGACCGAGGTGGCGACGTTGTTCAGAATATGCACCGGCTTCCAGCCGATTTCCGCCGTCTTGCGGATCGCCTGCGCCGCGAACTTCGGGATCGTGACGTTAAAAAAAAGATCAGCGCCCGAGGATTGGAGGCTGACGATCTGCGAGTCGACGGTCGGATCGGTCACCTCGTAAGGCAGTTCCGAGACGATCATCGACTTGGCTTTGTCGGCGAGTCCGTCCTTGAACCCCCTTACATAATCCTTGCCGTAATCGTCGTTTTGATACAATACGCCGATCTTGGCATTTGGATGTTTCTCAAGAATGTATCTCGCGTAGATTCGGCTCTCGCTCTGGTAATTCGGCTGGTATCCCATGGTCCACGGGAAATGCTCGGGATCGCCCCATTTGGTCGCGCCGGTGGCGACGAACAATTGTGGGACCTTTTTGGCGTTACAATATTTATGGATTGCGGTGTTGGTCGGGGTGCCAAGCGTGTTGAACAGGAACAAAACCTGGTCGCTTTCGACCAATTTGCGTACCATCTCGACGGTTTTGGGCGGACTGTAGCCGTCATCGTAGGAGATGAAGTTGATCTTGCGGCCGTTGATGCCGCCCTCGGCATTCAGCATGTTGAAGAATGCGGTCTTGCACTTGCCGACGGTGCTGTAGGACGAAGCCGGCCCGCTATAGGGTGCGGTATTGCCGATCTTGATCTCGGTGTCGGTAACCCCCGGCCCATATTGCTTGGCGGCGCGCGCCGGCGCCGTGACGAGCGGACCGCCGAAAGCCAGCGCTGGCGCGGCAGCGAGAATGGTGCGGCGCGACAGTCGTTGCATCGTGACCTCCCTCCCCAAAGTCCTGGTTTCGTTTCAGCCGATCGCACCGGTCAAAATCGAGCCGAAGGGCCGCCAGCGCTCGCCGTCGAAGCGGGCCATCTGAACTTGCTTGACCGGCGCGAAATCGGTCGGGCTGGTATTGATCGTGATGCCCGGCAGCAACATCGGCGTCGTGAAATCGTGCAGGTTTGCCGCCTGTTTCATCACGTTTTCGCGGGTCAGATCGTCGCCGCACTGCTTCAGCACCTGCACGACGGTCGCCGCCAGCGAGGAGCCAACCACATTGCCGAGGTCGGTCTTATCGCCGCTCGGGTAATATTTATCCATGAAGCTGACCCACCACCCGTAGCCGGCATCGTTTTGCCATTCGGGGTCTGTCGGGTCCTTCAAGAAGAAATCGGTAACGATGCCCTTAGACGCTTCGAGGCCGGCCGGCTTCAAAGTCACGGCGACAGAGTTGCCGATGCCGCTCAGGATATGGAGCGGTTTCCACTCGATCTCCGCCGCCTTGCGGATTGCCTGGGCCGCGAATCTGGCGATCGCAGTATTAACGAAGACGTCGCAACCCGCCGCCTTCAGGCTGACGATCTGCGAATCAACGGTCGGATCGGTGGTCTCGTAGGAGGCCTTGACGACGATCATCGACCCCGCCTTATCGCCCAGCCCGTCGACGACACCCTTCAGATAGTCCTTGCCAAAATCGTCGTCTTGATAGAGCACACCGACCTTGCCGCCGAGCTTGTTCTTCAGGATGTAGGCGGCATAGATGCGCCCCTCGCTCTGATAATTTGGCTGCCAGCCGATGGTCCAAGGATGGCCCTTCGGATCATCCCACTTGGTGGCGCCGGTGCCGACGAACAGCTGCGGCACCTTGTGCTGGTTCATGTAGTGCCAGATCGCGCTGTTGGTCGGTGTCCCGATGCCGCCCGCAATAAACAGAACCTGGTCTTCCTCGATCAGCTTGCGCGTCATCTCGACGGTTTTCGGCGGCGTATAGCCGTCGTCATAGGAGATGAAGTTGATCTTGCGGCCGTTTATCCCGCCCTCGTCGTTGATCATCTTGTAATAGGCGGCCGCCGATATCAGAACCGGACTGGCGGTCGAGAGCGGGCCGCTGTAGGGCCCGGTGTTGCCGATCTTGATCTCGGTGTCGGTCACGCCGGGTCCGTATTGTGTGGCGCCGCGCGCCGGTCGCGCGCGCAGGAGCGGGCCGCCGAAAGCCAGCGCCGGCGCAGCAGCGAGAATGGCGCGGCGCGTCAGGTTCCTCACGGTGACCTCCCTGCAGAATGTCGTAGCTCGTCACTGACTCCGCCGCCGCGACAGATATGCCCAGGCAAGCCGCGTAAAGCCCGCAGCACCCGACGGCATCACAAAGATGACGAGCAGCATGATGACGCCGTAGACGGCGCCCGCCAAGCCTCGCGACACGGCTTGCGCGATGTTTGGTACATAGAGCACGAACAATCCGCCGAATAGGCATCCCGGCAGCGAGCCCATGCCGCCCAGGATCAACCCGACGAGGAAATAGATCGACAAGAACAGGCTGAAGCTGTCCGGGGCCACGAATTGCGCAGCGAGCGCCCCCAAGGCGCCGGCCACGCCGGTGTAGAGCGCGCTGACGCCGAAGGTCAGGGTCTTGTAGAGAGGCGCGTTGATTCCCATTGCGGCGGCCGCGATCGGATGGTCGCGGATCGCCATGATCGCCCGCCCGCTGCGGCTTTTTACGAGGTTGGCGGCGCCGGCGAACATCACGAGCAGAACCACGAGCGTAAAATAGTAGAGCCACTGATCGGCGCTGATCGGTAGGAAAGCGGGCGCCTCAGGCTGATCGACGACGATGCCCTGCACCCCGCCGGTCCAGTTTTCGAGCGGGCCGAATTTCAGGAGCTGAGGCAACGCCACCGCCGCCGCAAAGGTGACCAGAGCAAGATACAGACCTTGCAGCCGCAGCGCCGGCAGGCCGAACAGCACGCCGACGACGAAACAGACGGCGCCGGCAGCCGGTAAGGTCCAGTAATAAGGCACGCCCCAGCGCTGCATCATTATTGCCGTGACATAAGCGCCGAGGCCATAGAACGCGCCATGCCCCACCGAGAACTGGCCGTTGAAGCCAGTCAGCAGATTGAGGCCGAGGATCGCCAGTCCGTAGATCATCACCTCGGTCAGTTGGAAGACGACAAAGCCCTGGAAGACGAAGGGCAGCACCAGCGCGATCGCCACAACGCCGACCAGCACCCAGTGACCGGCCGATAGCCGTGCCGCCTGGGGCGCGGCTCGCGTCTCGCCCGAGGGTGCGAAAAGTGTCGTATCCTGTTCCGACGTCATACCCGGCTCACTACGCTGCGACCGAAGATACCCGCCGGTCGTACCATCAGCACCGCGACGATCACCAACAACGCTATCGTCAGCTTCAGGTCGCGGCCGACATAGGGGATGAAGGTTCCCGCCAGATTTTCGATGACGCCGACGGCAAAGCCGCCGAGCACCGCGCCCGCCGGGCTGGTCAACCCGCCGAGTACGGCACCGGCGAAACCGTAAAGGAGGACGCCAAACATCATGTTCGGGTCGAGAAACACAACCGGCGCAATCAGCATGCCGGCGACGGCACCGATGGCCGCCGCAATGCCCCAGCCGAGCGCCGTCATCCAGCCAACCCGGATGCCCACCAGGCGAGCCGATTCCGGATTGGCCGCCGCCGCCCGCATCGCCAGGCCGAGGCGCGTGCGGCGGAAGAACAGGTAGATGAGACCCAGCATCACTGCGGTCACGCCGATCATCCCGGCTTCATGCGCATCGATCAGGACGCTGCCGAACAACGGCTTGGTGCCGAACGGGGTCGGGAAGCTTTTGATCGTATAATCCCAAAGATAGCCGTCGGCGCTGTTCAAGATGCTGAACAGCGCAATGAAGGCGACCAGATTGGCCAGGATCGAGGCATGATGCAGCGGTTTGAACAAGACCCGTTCGATGGCAACACCGCCAATGAACGACAGGATCACTACGACTACGAAGGCCACCCAATACGGCGTGCCCCAATGCAGCAGCTGCCAGGCGACATAGGCCGAAAACGTCGCCATTTCGCC
>JAFAHP010000723.1 GCA_019237175.1 Alphaproteobacteria bacterium | reverse complement strand
ATGAAATCGGCTGAATTCGTCGTCTCCGAGCGCCCTCGGCTTGGCGCTATCAAGCACTTCCCGGTAGTGGAGTTCGCCGATTACGAGCGCCGCCTAGCTCAAATGCAGCAAACCCTGCAGCGCGTGCAGCAGGCGTATCTGGGTACGTCGCATCGCGCCATCATCGTGCTGGAAGGCTGGGACACCGCGGGCAAGGGCGGTGTGGTCCGCCGGCTCGGCTGGGCGCTCGACCCGCGCAGCTTCAAGGTGCATGCGATCGCCGCGCCGACTGGTCGAGAAAAGTCGCTTCATTACCTGCAGCGCTTCTGGGAGCGACTACCCGAACATGGCCAGATTGTCGTGTTCGATCGCTCCTGGTACGGCCGCGTATTCGTCGAGCGTGTCGAGGCCTATGCGACGCCCATGGAATGGCGGCGCGCTTATGGCGAGATCAACCACTTCGAGCAGATGCTGGTCGAGGATGGCACGCGGCTCGTAAAAATTTTCCTTCATATCACGCCGGATGAACAGGTGCGCCGGTTCCGCGCCCGGTTAATCGATCCGCTGAAGCGCTGGAAATTGTCCTACGAGGATTTCCGCAACCACAATCGCTGGCAGGACTACGAGGTGGCGATCGAGGATGCGCTGGAGCTGACATCGGCCAAACACGCTCGCTGGCATCTCGTGCCGGCGAACAACAAGCCGTTCGGTCGGCTCGCCGCCTTCCGCATCATCACCGATCGTTTATCAAAGGGCGTCGCCTTGGAGCCGGCGGCGCTCGATTCCAAGGTGGCGGTCGAGGCCGATCGACTGCTCGGTATCCGATTGCCGCCGGCGGACTTGCGCGGTCACTGATCTGGCGCCGACCGGAAGCAGCGGGCCCCGCTCGACGAGGCAGGGTGCGCACCATACCGCCGCGATACTGACGTGGAACCGCATCGCCGCTATGGTTGCGATCGATCCTTAAGGGAGGAAAGAATGGTGCATGCGATCCGATTCGAGAAAGCCGGCGGCCCGGAGGTTCTGTCATGGCAGCAAGTCGAGGTCGGCAAGCCCGGGCCGGGCCACGTCCGGCTGCGTCATACGGCCGTCGGCCTCAACTATATCGACACTTACCACCGCAGCGGTCTGTACCCCTTGTCAATGCCAAGCGGTCTCGGCTCGGAGGCGGCCGGGGTCGTTGAAGAGGTTGGGCAAGATGTGGGCGGGCTCGAGCCGGGCGACCGCGTCGCTTATGCCGGCGGGCCGATCGGCGCTTATGCCGAAAGCCGGCTCGTGCCGGCTGATCGGCTGGTTCCGGTTCCCGCCGGCATCAGCGATCAGCAGGCCGCCGCAATGATGCTGAAAGGCATGACCGCATGGTATTTGGTCCGCCGCACGCATCCGGTGAAACCGGGCGAGACGATCCTGATCCACGCCGCGGCCGGCGGTGTCGGGCTGATCGCCTGTCAGTGGGCAAAGCATTTGGGCGCCACCGTGATCGGCACGGTCGGCGACGACGATAAGGCAGCCATTGTCAAGCGCAACGGCTGCGACCACCCGATCGTCTACCGGCGTGAAGACTTTGTCAGCCGAGTCAATCAAATCACCCAAGGAAGGAAATTGCCGGTCGTCTATGATTCCGTTGGTAAAGACACGTTCTATAAGTCGCTCGATTGTCTGGCGCCACTCGGGCTGATGGTGTCGTTCGGGCAGTCCTCAGGAGCGATTGGCCCCGTTGATATCGGTATTCTCGCCGGCAAGGGCTCACTGTTCCTGACACGGCCGACGTTGAATACCTATACCGCCACCCGCGAAGATTTGCTGACCGCGGCGCGCGAGCTGTTCCAAGTCGTCGAGAGCGAAGCTGTCAAGATTACGGTCAACCAGACCTATCCACTGCGCGAGGCCGCCCGCGCGCACCGTGACCTCGAAGGGCGCAAGACCACCGGGCAAACAGTGCTGACGATTTAGCCCTCTCCACAAACGGCCCCTCACCCCAACCCTCTCCCCGCAAGCGGGGAGAGGAAGGGACCCGCGATAGCGGGAAGGTGAGGGGCAACTATCCTCACCAACCGACCCTAGGTGTTCATGGCGTCGAAGAACTCGGCGTTGGTCTTCGATTCCTTGAGTTTGTTGATCAAGAATTCGAGACCATCAACGGTGCCCATCGGCGTCAGCACGCGCCGCAATACCCACATCTTCGACAACACGCCGCGGTCGACCAGCAGCTCTTCCTTGCGGGTGCCGGATTTGGTGATGTCGATCGACGGGAAGGTGCGCTTATCGGCAACCTTGCGATCGAGAATGATTTCCGAATTGCCGGTGCCTTTGAACTCTTCAAAGATCACCTCGTCCATGCGCGAGCCGGTGTCGATCAGCGCGGTGGCGATGATCGTCAGCGAGCCGCCTTCCTCGATGTTGCGTGCGGCACCAAAAAAGCGCTTCGGCCGCTGTAATGCATTCGCATCAACACCACCGGTTAGCACTTTGCCGGAA
>JAFAHP010000656.1 GCA_019237175.1 Alphaproteobacteria bacterium | reverse complement strand
CGGGCCAAATCGCGCGCGTGATTCTGTTCATCTCGGTCGCGATCGGAATTGGGCTCGCGACGATCGTCGCCATCGGCCTCGTGCTGTGCGCCGACCGGGTTGGCCAGACCCTTGACACGCCGCCGGCGCCGTTGCGCGCCGCGGCGGCGGCGCTGCTGGTGCTGGCGACGAGTTTTCTAGTGTTTTTGGGAACCCGCCGCAGGCCGCTGGCGATCGGTCCGCTCCGTCTTGAACCGCCGGGGCCGGCGCTGATCCTCGGCCAGCTCGCGGTGACGACAGCCGACATGCTAGCCGCGGCGGCGGTATTGTGGGTGCTGTTGCCGCCGACCGGGATCGGTTTTTTTGTCTTTGCCGCAGTGTTTGCGGCGGCGCTCGGACTGGGCGTGCTCAGCCATGTCCCGGGCGGACTCGGCGTATTCGAGCTCGTCATCTTATACGCCGTCGGCGACAAAGCTCCGGTCAGTGCTGTCGCCGCGGCCCTCGTCGCCTACCGCGGGATCTACTTTCTGCTGCCACTGTCACTTTCGACCGTGCTGCTCGCGGGCTTTGAGGGACGTCGTCTTCTTCGCGTCAAAATCGGCGAGAACGGGCGTCGCTTGCTCGCAGCCATCCGGCATGACAGGCGGCAGGCTACAGCTAGTGCCGGCCCTCACTCGGCTCGACGGATTACTATATCCCATCGCAGTGGACCTTGACACGAAGCTCGGGATCGATTGCCGGAGCGAGAGTTTCGTGCCCGATTTCGACCGGTTCGATGGCTTCTTCGGCTAAGTCACAGCTCCGAGCCAGCGGCGCGGCAACGGGCTCCCTGACATGGCGGACCTTCCTGAGGGCTGACGATAGAGCTCCGTCGGGCGGTAATCCTTCATCAGCGAAGCGGCACGCGCCGAGGTGACCAAGCCGACCAGATTACGCGCCGTAAGGACGGCGACGATGCCCGGCACTGCCGCCGCTTGCGAGGTGCTGATGCTCGAGATTAGGGCATGGGCGTGATCGCTGCGCCGGAACGCGACGGGCAACGCGCCCGTGACACGGCGATCATCGGTGAACACACTCTGACCGGTCGGGAGTCGATAGTCCTCCACGGCCACAACCGGGCGCCTATGTTATTCGGTCGCCCGCCGGCCATTCCTTCCAACTCAGTCACACATATGAGATAGCGAGTGGAAAGACGTGAGAGAAAGGACAAAGCCATGGGAACGCTCGATGGCAAGGTTGCGCTCGTTACCGGCGCCGCGCGCGGCCTCGGCCGCGCTTATGCAAAGCGGCTCGCCGGATTGGGGGCGAAGCTCGCAGTGGCCGATATCAATCTGCGCTCCTACGAGGAATTCGAGGCCGAAGCGCAGGACATGACCGCTGCGAGCACCGTCGCCGAAATCGAGGCATTGGGTGGCAGCGCGCTGGGGATCGAGGTCGATGTCCGCGACCATCAGGCCGTCGAGGCTATGGTGGCGCGGGTTGTCCGGGAATGGGACCGGATCGATGTGCTGGTCGCAAATGCTGGAGGCGGGCGTGGCCGGCCGATCGACACCAAGGCAAGCACCCTCGACCCTACGTTGCTGCGTCTCGTCACCGAAATGAACCTCTATGGAACCGTCTACACCTGCAACGCGGCCGCCCGGGTCATGAAAGAGCGGCGCTGCGGCAAGATCATCACGGTGAGTTCGGTCGCCGGCACCGCCCCATCCGCCGATGGTGGCTACGCCCATTACGGCGCAGCCAAAGCCGCGATCGCGCACTATACCCGGTATCTGGCGCAAGATCTGGGGCCGTTCGGAATCACCGTAAATTGCATCGCTCCGGGCGTGATCGCCACGGGGCGGATAATGGCGACGGTTATTCCGGGGAGCAGCCAAAGCAACCGCGATCGTGCCGAATTGGTCGCGCTCCGGCGGCTCGGGACGGTCGAGGATTGCGCCAAGGTGGTAGAGTTTCTCGCCACCGACCTATCCGACTATGTGACGGGAGCGGTAATCCCGATCGATGGCGGCTTGGTGCGTGGATAGAACAGTCTGATGATCGAAAGATTTTTCATATCAGCTCACCTTGGTTGCCATACCGGCGAAAGCCGCTGTCTTTGGCGGACGTGGCTCCCGGCTTACCGGATCCCGGGTCGGCCCGCGGGTCAGGCCCTCGGGCTAGAGCTAGAGGCCGAGCGGGGAGGGTGAGGGGTCAGCCGGTGGACGTGCTGGAACCATGAAGCCGGCTCGTCACATACAACCGCGAACCCGTTGCGAATCTCTGACTTAGGCTCAGCCGGTACCTACTGGGACCGCTGCCTTCTTCGCCAGATAGGAACCTTGGCCAACGCCGAAACCCGCCAGCAGACTGCCATCTACGTCTGGCAGCGACACATGCTGTTGCAGCGGCAAGTTGCCAAGCGTGATATATGCGGAAACAACGTAGATGATGACCGATATCCAGACGATTAGGATCATCTGAAAGTCGCCAAAGTCAAGATCGCCCTGATCGTTTGTGAAAAGGTCTCTTAGCCAGTCGGGTTCTCTGGCCTTTTGCTTATGTGTGCCAGCTGGGGCCGGTGCTGCGTTGGCGGGCGGTGCGGGGGCCGGCAGGTTGCCGCCGTTTTTGCTCACAGCGATCATCTTGGCACCGGCGAAGGTCAGGCCGCTCAACCCCGTCATGGCCAGGACATTTGCCGGGATCGCGATGCCACCAACTAGCTCCCAGTTTGACTCGATCAGCCGCAAGACCAGTGTTGCCAGATAAACGCTCATGGCTGCACCAAACCACAGCACCACTTGACATTTCGAGTTGCTTACCCGTTCGTCTGCTCCCACAAGGAAACGATAGGGACGCCAACCAGACGCAATCGTTGCCAACACAAGCAGCACGAGGGCGGACACCACGATCGCGATTATCCTCCCCCAGACGCCGATCGGCGCGGTACGGATGATCAGATCAGCTCCGGCGGCAGGTGGCTCACCAGTCACGATGACGAAGTCTCCGTTGTCGAAGTAATGCCCGACTATCTTCAGCACCTCCGGGCCGGACAGTGACCATTTTTTGCTGCCATTTTCCTGCTGGAGAATGGTGGTGTGATCTGGACCAACGCTAATGACTCGCGCCGGAGCCCCCTCGTCCGCGAGCGCAAATTGCCCGCAAGATCCCATTAAAATGACTAAAAGGGTCCATCGGATTTTCCGTAGAACCGGCCGGATCATCGTTTCTCTCCCCGTCACAGATTGTGATTGCTGCTACACCGTCTCTCGCAACACGATGCTGCGCCAGTGCTGATGCCGCTTCCGTCGATCACCTGTTATCGAAACTCGATAAGCCGGCTACATTACCAGCGGTCCACGACGTGGCGCCCGACACATGCTACAAAGCGGGGGCTGCGGATCGCTCGGGCTGGTCGTGAGGCGGCCAAGTTGGTGTTACATTAGTCGGGGAGAACCTCGGCCTGCGGGACAACGGGAGTGACGACAATGGCAGAACGGATCTGGGACAAGTTTCTGACCGAGCGCGACAAGGCGGTGTTCGCGGCGGGCGGGTTCGGTGCCCAGGCTGGGTTTGGCAAACGCCCGGCGTTGCTGGTGATCGACGTCAACTGGGCATTTTGCGGTGAGAGGCCGGAGCCGATCCTCGAATCGATCAAGCGCTGGCGCACCTCGTGCGGCGAGGCGGCGTGGATCGCCCTTGACTACATCAAATCGCTGATCGGCGCGGCGCGCGCCAAAGGGCTGCCGGTCATATACACCACCGGCGAGCGGCGCGCCGACAATTGGGACGCCGGCAGCTGGCGGTGGAAAAGCGCGCGCGCCGACGCGGCCGGAGGCGGCCGCGGTGCCGCCGTCGTCGGTAACGAAATCGTCGAAATGATCGCTCCCGGTCCACGCGATATTGTGATCCACAAGCAGAAGCCTTCGGGCTTTTTCGGGACGAATCTCGCCTCCTATTTGACGCTGCTTGGCTGCGACAGTGTCGTCGTGGCCGGCACAACCACATCGGGCTGCGTGCGCGCAACCGTCGTCGATGCTTTTAGCCTCAACTATCGCGTCATCCTCGCCGAAGAGGGCTCTTTTGACCGGAGCGAGGCGAGTCATGCCGTGAGCCTATGCGACATGCACGCCAAATACGCCGATGTCATGACGACGGCCGAAATCCTCGCCTATTTCGAGACATTGCCGGCGGGTCTCTTCGATTTGCCGAGCGGCGCGGCTCAGCCTGGGTCGCCGATCAAGCAGGCCGCCGAGTAAGCCCCGCGCGGTCGGATCTCGGCGGCGAATTTGCCGCTGCCCAATTATCCTGTCGCGGCAAAGCTCCGACACGGTCGGATTGTCCGGGCATTCAGTCCTGCCTTTAATCGCGCGGCGGCTCGGGTCTTGACGCGGTTGTTGCACTTCAGGAATAGAAACAGAGATAGCTAGCTTTTCGCCTTGCCGCCGCCGCTCAAGCTCTTTCCGCCGCTAGTGGGATGTGGGTGGCGGGGCGGACTGACATTGGAACATCGATGCCGGTTATCGGATTTGCCGGGATGACGCATCTCGGCCTGATTTCTGCGTTTGCCGCGGCTGCTCGTGGATTCCCGGTGTTCGGGTACGACGAGGATCCCGCGGTGACTGCGCGGCTACAAAAGGGCGATATACCGATCACCGAGCCGGGTCTCGACGGCCTGCTTGCCGCTGGTCGGGTGCGGTTATCGTTTGCCGCCGACGTCGCAACGCTGAGGGACTGCGACGTCGTCTATATTTCCGCCGATGTACCGACTGATGATTGGGGTAAGAGCGACCTGGCGCCGATCGAGAGATTGATCGCGCACGTCGCGCGCCAATTGCGCGACGACGCGATCCTCGTCGTATTGTGCCAAGTCCCGCCCGGTTTCACCCGCGCGCTCGGCGTCGTTCCACACGAACGGCTGATTTATCAGGTCGAAACCTTGGTGTTCGGGCAGGCGGTGCCGCGAGCGCTCAATCCAGAGCGGTTTATCGTCGGATGCGCCGATCCGGCGCGGCCGCTCCCCGAGCCTTATCGCAAGTTCCTCGAAAGCTTCTGCTGCCCGATCTTGACGATGCGTTACGAAAGCGCGGAACTCGCCAAGATCAGTATCAATTTTTGTCTTGTCGGCCAGGTCACGGTTGCCAATACATTGGCGGAGCTGTCGGAGGCAATCGGCGCCGACTGGAGTGAGATCGTTCCGGCGCTGCGCCTTGATCGCCGGATTGGCGCTTTTGCTTACCTGACCCCTGGGCTCGGGATCGCAGGCGGCAATCTCGAACGTGATCTGCAGACTGTCATCGAGCTTGGAGCGCGCGCCGGCACGGATACCGGCGTTGTCACCGCGTGGATTGCCAACTCGCGGCACCGAAAAGAATGGTGCTGGCGTGTGTTGGAGACTCAAGTATTCGCCAACAAGTCGATGCCAAGAATCGCGGTATTTGGCCTCGCCTATAAAGAAAACACACATTCGACCAAAAATTCGCCGTCGCTGACGCTGCTCAACCGCTTGCGGGGTCGGGCAGAGCTGTGTGTTCACGATCCTGTCGTGCCGACGAGCATCGTTGCGTTCGCTGCCGGCAGCACCGACGCGTTGAGCTGTGCCGAGGGCGCCGACGCGCTGGTCTTGGCGACACCTTGGCCCGAATATCGGTCACTGCGGATCTGCGATCTCGCTCGTGCCATGCGCGGCCGGGTCCTGGTCGATCCGTTCCGACTATTACCGGCCGCCGAAGCCGTGGCGGCGGGTTTTGCCTATCATGCGCTGGGTATGCCGCCGCTTTTGCAGAGGTTTAACGAGCCGAGTAATGCTGAGACACGGTAATGCCGCTCCGACGCGGCCCGAGCGGGTCGTGGTCATGGGGGCGGGCGGGTTTGTCGGCAACGCGATCGCCGCCCGCCTCGAACGCGACGGCGCAACCGTCATGCGTCTTGGCCGCCGCGAGGTCGATCTCCTGACCACGGGGGCCGCGGAACGCTTGCTTGGACTCCTCCGGGCCGGGGACGTGCTCGTCGCCGCGTCGGCACTGGCGCCCTGCCGCACACCCCAAATGTTGCGTGACAACATGGTCATGGCCGCGGCGCTGGTCGCGGCCTGTGCCGCTCCGCTCGCGCAGATCGTCAACATCAGTTCGGATGCAGTCTATGCGGATTGCCCGGAGCCCCTGACCGAGGTTTCCTCGAAAGCGCCCGACTCGCTGCACGGGGCCATGCATTTGGCGCGCGAGATTATGTTCCGCAACACGGTATCGGCGCCATTGGCGATACTGCGGCCCAGTCTTCTCTATGGGGCGGCCGATCCACACAATGGCTATGGACCCAATCGCTTTCTCAGGCTCGTCGAGCGCGGCGATCCGATCGTGCTGTTCGGGAAGGGGGAGGAACAACGCGACCACGTGCTGATCGACGATGCCGCCGAACTGGCGGCGCGCGTTATTTACCGGCGCTCGACCGGTGCGCTCAACGTGGCGACTGGGACAGTGACTAGCTTTCGCGATGTCGCCGAGATGGTTGCGCGCTATATGGGCCGGTCGACTGCGATACTTGAAACGCCGCGTACCCAGCCGATGCCGCACAACGGCTATCGACCGTTCGATATCGCGAGCTGCCGTGCGGCATTCCCCGATTTTGTCTTTACCCCGCTGGCGGAAGGGTTGCGCCGAACCATCGCCGATCGGCGAGAACCGGCGGAGAGGCGCGGCGCGTGAGCCACCGGCGCAATGGCGACGATCCTGCACTTGATTACGGACCTCGACAGCGGTGGCGCTGAGCAAATGCTGGCGCGGCTGGTCCTCCGCCTCGACCGCCGGCGGCACCGATCGGTTGTTGTCAACATGACGGAAGGAGGCACCTTAGCACCGGCGCTAGCGAGTCGGGGTATCGAACTGTTTTCACTGGAAATGCACCGCGATTGGCCCGACCCAAGGGGGCTGACGCGGCTTATCCGTATCCTTCGTCAACTGCACCCTGACATCGTCCAGACATGGCTTTATCACGCCGATCTTCTCGGTTCCGTCGCCCGAGCCGTAGGGCGAATCCAGTGCCGTCTTTTCTGGAATATCCGGTGCACCGAAACCCTGGATGCAAGCATTATCAGACGCGTGCTAGTCTGGTTGTCGTCATCCCCCGACGTGGTTGTTGTCAACTCGCTCGCCGGCAGGCGATTTCACGAAGCCCTCGGATACCGGCCGCGCCGCTGGGTGCATATCCCAAATGGCTGCGACACCACGGCGTTTCGCTTTGACCCGCAGGGTCGCAGATTGCTGCGCAGCGAATTGGCAATCGCCCACGATACGGTTGCGATCGGGTTGCCGGCGCGCTATCACCCCATGAAAGACCACGAGAATTTTCTGGCTGCGGCTGCGCGGCTCGTGGCCGAGCGCCCGAAATCCGCATTTATCCTGGCCGGTGTCGGCGCCGATCGCTCGAACGCGCCGCTCATGGATGCGATCGCCGGTCACGGGTTGGGCGGGAATGTCCGGCTTCTCGGTAACCGCGCCGATATGGTGGCGGTCTATTCCGCTCTTGATATTGCCACATTGTCTTCGGCCTTTGGTGAAGGTTGCCCGAATGTGCTGATTGAGGCGATGTCTTGCGGCCTCCCTTGCGTCGCGACCGATTGCGGTGACGCTGCGGAACTCCTCGGTTCGCGCGGCACCATTGTGCCGCCCCGAGAGCCGCAGGCGCTCGCCGCGGCCTGGGCGCGGCTCATCGCCCTTGGCCCCAGCGGCCGGCAACAGCTTGGGTCGGCGGCGCGCCAGCGCATCGTCGAACACTATGATCTGGAGGAGATCACAGCGCGCTACGATGCGCTCTACACCTAAATTAGGAGCCGCCACGCGGGTGGTTCCGGTCGATATCTCAGTTATCGCGGATGGAAGTCGCTTTCACCGAACCAGCGCCGCTTGGCCGAGACCCCGGGAACAGGATGTTTCATGCAGGTCGTTGCCTTGCCTCGCCCTAGCCACGCGAGCGAACGCGAGGACGTCCTCAACTCTTGGAGAAGGCGATTCGGACGCACCAGAGTCCACAGGCGAAGGCGGCTCATGAGCCGGCGGAGCCCGCCGATACTATTGCCGGTTTCGAGCAGCCAACGCCTCCGGGGCATGCTGGCGGCTGCTAAACCAATACCCCCGGCCCGCATCGACAAGAGCACCCAAAAAGGGGCCGATCGGAGAGCGTTAGTGAACGGTCTTTGCTGTTGTTGTTCGCTGGCCGCGAAGAACCAAGGGGTGATCGGCGAGACCGATTTCAAGCGCTTCGATGACTAAATCCCTGACCGCTTCCGTCGCCAGAGTAGCAATACTCTCGAAGTTTTCTTCAAGCCAGCTCACCGGGTCGAAGTTTTCGGGTAGTATTTTAACCTCCGCAGCAATCTTGCTAACTTCGGTGGAAGTTAAAGTGACCACGCAACAGGCAACGTCCTTATGCACTGCTCGTTCTCCGGTCATGAAGTCGAACGTTAGCGGTCTCGGTCCCTCAGATGCAAGGGCATGCACGCCTCATTGTTCCCGCATTAACCTCGATCTTGATGAAAAGCCTTACCCGCGGCGGTTTAGAGCTTGATGGAAGGAACGGCGGGGGCAATTGCTCCCGCCGTCACCCCGGCGGAACCTTAGATGAAATGTACTTCCGCTGCGCTTAGTCCGGCCCCGCCCTTTCCAGCCCACCGGCGGGGACATTAACACAATAATGCCACATACAACCCGGATTGTCTAGTAGGGTTAACAATCCGCGACAAATTGACACTTATCGTCATGAGCTGTTACATAACCACAGGCGTTGAGCGCCGCAAGTGGCCGCGGCAGGGGCCTTGGGAGTGCAAATCGACGTTTATCGCCGTATCACGTGTCGCCACCACCCCCGCGCCGAGGGGACATCGAATCCCATTTCCTGCTCGAGCGCCTTCAAATCGAGCTTCACCAGATCGGCAAATCGCCCTTTAAGCACGAAATCCGGCACCATGCGGGCGAACTGCGCAGCCTGAATGGTGTCGCCTCCGAAACCGATCGTGATTTCGCCGCCACGCCGGTTGACGATGACGCGTTCGTCAGTGTTGCCGAGCATATCGGCGAGCTGATCGCGGAACCGCCGATGGCGAATCCCGAAATAATCCGCAAAACCGAGCGTGCGCGCCCAATCAGGCAAATCGCCAAGCGCTTCACCGAGCAGACCGCGCAATATCTCGGACGAGCACGCGAAGAGATCAGGAAACTGCGCTGCTTCGGCATCGATTTCGGCACGCATTGCCCGGATCTCCGGAATTAGCCGCTGCAGATATGCGCGATAGAGATCCGTGCCGATCTCGCGCAAGGCGAGGCGCGCGACGCGCTCTGTCACTGACCGGTTCTCGGGGATCGCGGCGTCGATGTGGCAAGCCACCATGCGCTTTGTCAGATCCGGTGGGATCGAGCTCACATCCCGGTTGGTCGTCAGCACTATCGGCGCATAGGTGGCGCTCATCTCTTGATCGGTGCGCACCAGGTCCGGGACATGGCTCGTGAACTTGTCACGAGTGACGTCGTCGATCAAAAGCGGGATCGAACCGAGGCGCTCGCGTAATCCAAGGGCGCGATTAGCGGTAAACTGGCCGCTACGGATCATCTTCTCGAAGCCGAACATCGAGCGCGCCGCGATCTTGGCAAATACCGTCTTGCCCCCGCTCGACCGCCCGAACAGAACCGCGTAGACCGGATAAACCCAAGGGTCGATGCCGACCGGGATCGCCGCCTGCCGTAGATAAGGTGCAGCCGGCGCCGCGTAGAGCCACACAAGAAAGGCCCAATAGACCTCGACGGCGCCTGCGGCGTTTCCAAAGAAAGTGCCGAAGCTGCCGAGATAATCGGCGAGAATGCGAGCGTTTCTGCCAATGGCCTCGGGCCCGACCCTGTCTTCGACTGAGAGCCAGGGCCTGCCATCGAACCGCACCAGGCCCGTGGCGAAATCGATTTCGGCGCGCGGAATGCCGTCTTCGGTGGCCTCGGCGATCGGACGGCTGCGATGGGTACGGATCACGCGCAATACCGCCCCCGCATTAACAACCGTGCGGCCGGACTTGTCCTTCGGCAGGGCGAGGTCCTTGAGTTCGGCGCCGAGTGCCGCCGCCTGTCGCAGCGCTCCAGCGGCAAAACCGGCCGGGGCCGGCCGCGGCGGCGGATCGACGAGCGCGATCCCAGCCGACAATGCCCGCACGATCGGCACTTCCTCGAGTTCCAGCGGCGCATCGCGCGCTGTCGGGACATTGTCGGCGCCCGTCGCTATCAGCGCGTCAGGCTCGACGGGCACGCTGTCCTTCCAGTCGCGCTGATAATAGCCGTCGAAGAGCCGCCAAGCCGGCTCGCCGTCAAACATGACGAGGATTTCGTGTTGCCAGCCCTCGAAGGCCGCCCGGCCAAGGTTGGCGGAGCCGGTCAGCACCCGTGAGCCGCAAGGCCCCGACAACAGATAGAGCTTCTCGTGGCTCGGACGACCGCGAAGCAGACGGAAACGCAACGAGCCCTCTGCCACCCGCTCGAGGAGCTGCTTTCCGGCGCGGCTCAACAGCCCCGACAGCGATTCGATGAGCGCCTTGTGATCAATCAGTGCATCGGCAAAACCGTAGGCCTCAACGGTCTGACTGGCCTGGGCCAGCGCGACATGCTCCTTTGAGAGGATGCGCTCGGAACCGAACACTACTTCCATGTCATCGAGCTGCCGAGAAAGTCGCAAAAGCAACTCGACGCTGCTCGAAAAGGTGATGGCTTTCAGGGTCGTGAAACCAGCGAAGAGATCCTCCCAACCCTTTTTATCGCAGCCGGTAAGCTCGGCACGAAACACCGTCAGCGGCTTTGCCCCTGGTTCCAGCCTTGTTTCGGCAAAGAGATCGTCCGGGATGACCCGTTCTCCCTGTTTCGCGATCATAACGGATCCGCGGGACCGGACGAGGTCAATAACCTGTTGGATGAGGTCGAGAACATACGCATCCTCCCTCAAGGGCAATACCATTTCGCCGGTTGCCCGACCAGGGAGTTCCTCCAGGTGCAGCGCTCCAGGCGCGGCCATCGGGGCAGGGCGTATCCTGCACTCTTCGAAACTTCTCTTTTCTACGTAAACCGCGGCCAGGGAGCAGCGGCGCGACGGTTAGAGCAACGGCGTGTCAGGTTCGAGTCCAAACAATACACGACCGGTGGTCTCGATCACGCGCGGATGAACCCCGATATGCAGCGTCATGGCGTGCACGTCGCGAAATGCGCGCTCCAGCGGACACTCAACATACATCGAATTTGCTCCCGCTCCGACATAGACGAGATCGACCGCTTGTACAGCGCTCGAGACCGCGTGGGATGCGGCGAGCCGAACATGAGCGCGCGCCTCGATCGTCGCCTCTCCCGTCGCGAGCAGCCCATTCCACAACTGCGCCAAGCTGTCGAATAGAAAAAGACGCGATGAGCGCGTCAACGCCTCCGCCTGGGACATCCGAACCTGCGCCCCATGGTTGTTGTTGAGCATCTGCGTCGTTCGCTCAGGCAGCTTCGTGCCGGCGATCTCGGCGAAGGTCTCGATGGCGGTCCGCGCAATCCCGAGCGCCATTGCGCCAAGCCCGGGGATAACACGAGAAAACGGCGGTATGCGGTAGCGCGCTTTGGATAGGACATGCGGGTCGAAAAAGCCCGACCCATAGGCGCTCGGCACGAACCGGTCGCGCACCAGCACGTCGTGGCTGCCGGTGCCACGCAGCCCACCAACCACCCAGGTATCGACGATCTCACACTCGCCGGCGGGTAGGATCATGAAGCGGAGTTCGGGCGCGCCCTCTGGCGTTAGTTGCGGCTTCCCATCTTTAGTGACCACACAGAGAAGCACCATCCAGGCAGCCAACTCGCATCCGCTCACTAGCGACCACCGGCCGTTCACGCGGTATCCGCGATCGACGATTTCCGCCTGTCCCGAGGAGCGCGTGCTGTTCGCGGTGATGACATCGGGATCAGCGTGGATGGTTCCTGCCGCCTCTGGCGAAAGCTGAGCGGCCGTCCAGTGGGTATTACCGTTCCACACGCACCACGCGACCGAGGCGTCGGCTCGCGCTAATTCCTCGAACACCTCCAGGCCTTCCATCGGGGAGAGGTCGAGCCCGCCATAGGCTGCGGGTAGGAAGATCCGGAAGAATCCGGAGTGGGCCAGATCGCGGGCGATGTCCTCCGGCACCCGGCGAGAGTCTTCAATGCGCTCGCGTTCCGCGAGGATGCGGGGCCGGAACGAGCGAGCGGCGTCCAGAAGCGCGGCAGCGCTATCGGTCTCGGGCATTCCCTTCTTCTCCCTTGGAGGGCGATCAGTCGCATTCAGGAAACGCCATTCCAACGTACGACATTGCGGGATAGCCCCGACGAATAGTCGTGCGAATTTAACGCTTGATGCCCGATCATGCACGGCTTTTCGGCTCCACGATCCCGATCTGGATGCGCCGCCTTGTGACGATGCCGCCGGCTTTGCCATCGTGGGCCTCGGGCGGAGGGCTGAGGCCATAGCGCATCGTGCCGCGCTCGTTCAGACGTAATCAAACCCGGTATTTGTCGGTCCAACTCATTGCAAATGCGAGCACGGCGAGGCTGGTTGGCAGCACCAATGACCATAGGCCCACGACGGCTTGGCAAGCCGCGCCCAGCGCGCAGCCGATGACAAAGCCAATGATGACCGGCAGAGTGTGCACGGCGCTCCGGCGTGCCCTCGCGACCTCGGCCTGATCGCGGCCGACCAGCACTTCGCCGAGATCCAACATGAAGCGGGTGACGTTCGTCGTCATCACGGCAGTGGTTGGGCTGTCCTTCAGCGAGATCTGCACGAGCGCGTTCTGCACAGCCATTGCCGCTACGCCGCACATGCCCGCGATAATCGCGAGTACCGCGTTCGCGTCTTTCCACGGACCCGCCGTAACACCGAGCACGAGGAAGCCGACAAGTAGCAGCAGCTGCAATAGCAGCAAGGGCCGCAGCGTCGAAAGCCCGGTCTGCTCGAGGCCGCCGGCGAGCAAACGCGTCAGGAGCAGCACCAGCATAAAGACCGGTACCGAAAGAATATAAGACAATATCGTAGGGTCACCCGCAACGATGTGAGCTGAAAGAATGACGATGTTGCCGGTGATGTGAGAAGTGAACAGCCCATTCAGGCCGAGAAAGCCGATGATGTCGGTCGAGCCGGCGACGACGCTCAAAACCGCCGGCAGCGCCCGGTGCGCGAGATCAGCTGCCGGCGAGGCCGCGGCCGACCATCTTCTGCGGATCGACGATCTCGGCAAAACGCTTTTCATCAATCCAGCCCGAGTCGAGCGCCGCTTCCTTCAGGGTCAAGTCGCCGTCATTCGCTTTGTGGGCAATGGCCGACGCCTTGTCGTAGCCGATTACCGGGCTCAGCGCGGTCGCCAGCATCAGCGAGCGACCGACGGTCTCGTCGACCCGCTTGCGGTTGAGGCGCGCACCGTCGACCGAGAAACGCCGCAGTTTCTCACATGCGTCGCCGAGGATGCGAGCAGAATGCAAAAAGTAGTCGATGACGATCGGCCGCATCGCATCGAGCTCGAAATTGCTTTGGCTGCCGGCGACGGTGTTGCTTCGCCAATCACCCCGATGCAGACCATACCATTGCCTCATGCTGGGTCCCGCACATACCACCAGCGTCACGTGCGCCGCCCCGGCCTGCCGCGGCGGTTGCCGAGCCGGGTGACGAGCTCCAGCCCTACGCCCCCGCCGCCCACCACGACGATCCGCTGAAGTGCTTCCGCGCCACCGCCCTCGCCCTACAAAGCTCAAGTTCATGATCTCGGGTAGACCGGGCGGTAAGCGCGGGCGCGGATCAATGCACCGATATCCCCCGGCGGCGGCACGCGGGCGAGCCCCTTGTCGAAGATGTAGGCAGCGACTCGCTCGGCGACATGGAGCGAGGCGTCGAGGATCCGGCTCTGCGGCGGATAGATCAGCCCGGCCGCGAGGTTTTCCTCGGTGACCTGCTCGGCAACCGCCTTCGCTGCGACGATGAACATTTCTTCGGTGACGCGGGCCGCTTCGGTCGCAAAGACCGCCATCCCCATGGCCGGGAAGATGTAAACGTTGTTGCCCTGGCCGGGGATGAATTTCCGGCCGTTGATCTCGACTGGCGCGAACGGGCTGCCGCTGGCAAAAACCGCCCTGCCGTCGGACCAGTGATAGGCCTCCTCCGCGGTGCATTCGGAACGCGAGGTCGGGTTCGAATAGGGAAAAATGATCGGCCGCTCGTTGATCGCCGACTTCGCCTCGATCACCTCGCGGGTAAACAATTTCGGTACAGTGCTGACGCCGATGATGCCGGTCGGCCGCAATGCCTTGACCGCTTCGACGAAGCTCGACACTGGCGCCCAGTCCTGCGCGAACGGTTTCTGAAAATCTGCAAGATCCGTGCGTGAGGTCACAATGAGGCCGTGAATGTCGAACAGCGCATTGCGCTTCCTTGACTCGGCGATATCCATTCCTTCCATGGTCATGGCCTGGCTGATCAGCTCGGCAATGCCGGTCCCGGCCGAACCGCCGCCGAGGAACAAAAAGCGCTGCTCGGTAATCTTCTGCCCGGTGATGCGCAGCGCGGCGAAGATCCCGGCCAGCGCGACACCCGCTGTGCCCTGGATGTCGTCGTTGTAGGTGCAGATCTTGTCGCGATAGTGCTCGAGGATCGGGACCGCATTGATGTTTGCGAAATCCTCCCATTGGATGCAGCATTTCGGATAGTGCTGCTGCACCGCGTCGACAAACTCGTCGATGAAGGCCATGTATTCTTCGCCGCGCACGCGACTGTGGCGCAAGCCCTGATAGAGCGGGTCGTCGAGCAGGACCTGATTGTTCGTGCCGACATCGAGAACCACCGGGAGGCAGTATTGCGGGGGTACGCCAGCGCAGGCGGTATAGAGTGCCAACTTGCCGATCGGGATGCCCATCCCGCCATCGCCAAGATCGCCGAGCCCGAGGATGCGCTCGCCGTCGGTCACGACGATAAAGCGCACATCCTTCTCCGGCCAGTTGCCGAGGATCTCACGAAGCCGGCCGCGGGCGCTGATCGGCACGAACATGCCCCGCGCGTCGCGGAAGATATGGGCGAACTTCTGACAGGCTTCGCCGACCGTCGGCGTGTACACCAGCGGCAGGTAGGTCGCCGGGTCCGACATCACCACCTTGTAAAACAACGTCTCGTTGCTCGCCTGCAAGTCCGACAGCACCAGATATTTCTGCAGGTCATCACTGAGATTGGCGATCTCAGTGTGCCGCCGCGCTGCCTGCAGCTCTATGTTGGTGACGGCCGGCGGCAACAGACCCTCGAGACGATATTTGCGGCGCTCCTCTACGGTGAATGCTGTCCCCTTACTGAGGCGCGGATCACGCAGAATAGAGAAGCCGCTCGAGTGTGCCTTCGCTTCAGTCATGATCCTACCCCGTGCTGCGAGGCCTATCGACCGCCTTGACGCCGCCATCTCAAAATAAGCGGCATGCTGGGTAAGCGCTGAGAGATCGCAAGGTTCCTCGCCCGCGCGGGCAGGACGCCCGACACTCCTTGTGCCGCGAGCGAGTTGTCGAGCGCGGCAAAG
>JAFAHP010000590.1 GCA_019237175.1 Alphaproteobacteria bacterium | reverse complement strand
CACGCCATCGGCAGGTAGGAGAGCATGTTGTCGGTTGCTCGGATGTCCTCCGCCGCGATAAAGCCTTGCGCCGCGGCTAGCAGATTGGCGTGGGACAGCATGACCCCTTTCGGGTTGCCGGTGGTGCCGGAAGTGTAGGCCAAGAGCGCCACGTCTTCGGCCCGGCCGTCGTCGATCTCGGTATCGAGGTAGGCGGGATGGCGCGCGCCAAACTCCCGCCCGGCGGCCTGAACCTCCTCGAACGCCTTGAGCGCCGGCGTCGTGTAATGCCGCATACCGCGCGGGTCGTCGTAAACAATCAAATCGAGAGTGGAGAGCTCGGATGTCAACAGCAGGATCTTGTCAACCTGCTCCTGATTTTCGGCCACCACCACCCGGACCTCGGCGTGGTTCAGCACATAGGCCATCTCGCTTGCGATCGCGTCCTGATAGATCGGCACCGGGACGCCGCCAAGGCATTGCGCCGCAAGCTGCGCCCAATACAGTCGCGGACGATTGTCACCGATCACCGCCAGTTTGTCGCCGCGGCGGAATCCATGTGCGGCAAGACCGAGCGCGAATTCGCGCACCTCGAAGGCGTATTCCGCCCAGCTAAAGGTCTGCCAGATGCCCAGTGTCTTCTCGCGGATCGCCGGGTGGGGCGCCATTGTCGCTGCGTTGCGTCGCAGCAAGCGAGGCAAGGTCTCCTGCATCAGCCCGGAGCCGGTATACACACCGCTCACGCCGCGGCTTCCTTCTCGCGCTGCGCGCCGTCACCGAGATAAGCCCGGATCACCTCGGGATGGCGCTGGATGTCAGCCGGTGTCCCGTCGGCGATTTTGCGCCCGTGATCGAGCACGGCCACGCGCTCGGAAATATCCATGACCACCGCCATGTCGTGCTCAATCAGGATAATCGTCACACCCCATTCCCGGTTCGCTTCGAGAATGAAGCGCGCCATGTCTTCTTTTTCTTCTTGGTTCATCCCGCCCATCGGCTCGTCCAGCAGCAGCAGTTCGGGATCGAGCGCCATCGCCCGTCCGAGTTCGACCCGCTTGCGCAAGCCATAGGCGAGCCCACTGGTCGGCTGCTTGCGCAAATCCTCGAGTTCGAGGAACTCGATCAGTTCCTCGACCCGAGCGCGATGGGCGACTTCTTCGCGCTGCGCCAGCCCCCAATAGACAAACGACGACAGGATCCCGGCGCGCATCCGCACATGCCGCCCGAGCATGATGTTGTCGAGCACGGTCATGCCGCTAAACAACGCAATGTTCTGAAAAGTGCGGGCGATGCCGAGGGCGGCGATGCCCGAGGGCCGCATTCCGGTCACGTCTTTTCCGTTGAACCGGATCTCGCCGGTGTCGGGCTGGTAAAACCCGCTAATGATGTTGAGCAGCGAGGTCTTCCCGGCGCCGTTTGGGCCGATAATCGCGGTGAGCGCGCCGCGGCGCACCGCGAGGGACACGTCTTCGACCGCGCGCACTCCCCCGAAATGCTTTGAGACACCGGTAACCGCGAGGAGTGCGTCGCCTTCTGTCGCAACCGGGCGGTTCTCTAACATGCTCGACACAATAACGTCCGCACTCCCTCGCCTGCCCGTCGATCCACCCATGCCGAGCGATTATGACAGTCATAATGCAGACGCAGAGCAGGGAATGCAATCGCTTCCGGGCGGAGATGCTTTGCTCATTCCAGCAAGCGCTTGCAGCCGGTTCGGCCGATTGTGAGGAGGGTGCAGGTGCCTGCTAGCTCGGGGTATCAAATTCTGTGACGGATCTCGCGACGGCCCGCGTCGCGAACTATAATCGACCGACGAGGGGGGCCTCTGCATGAGACTGGCGTGGCGATATGTTGGGCTGATCGGCGGGCTAATTCTGGTCGCTTGCCCCGGTCGTGCTGCCATGCCGTCGGAAGCGAATTTGATCCAGGCGCGCGACCGACTCTCGGCCGAAATTCAGCGATGCTCGAGCGTCTACCACTTTAATCCGGATGCGCCCGGGTTGCCGCAGCGCAAGCTCGCCCAAAACGAACTGGCGTGGCGTCACTGCGCCTATCAAGCCATAAAGGATTATCAAAAATCGAATTCAACCCTCGCCTCTTTGTATAATTCCTTAATCAACGAGGACATTCTGATGACCAACGCATTCATGCACGGCCAGGTGACGCGCAGCGAATGGCGTGCCACGATCACGCAGCAGTTGACACAAATCAACGCAGCTGAGCAGAAACAAATTGAGGAAGCTCAAGGGTATCAGTCGCAGAAGCAGCAGCAGTTGCGCGATATCTACAACATGTTCAGAAGCTTTACCGGCGCACGTCCCTATTAAGGAAGTCAGCCGGTAATTGTGCCCCGCCTCTTACATTGGAAAACGTGAGCGAACCGCAGACCTTACCGACCACCTTGCTGACCGGGTTCCTGGGCAGCGGCAAAACCACTTTGTTGCGGCGGGCGCTGCGATCGCCGAGGCTCTCCGACACGGCGGTCATCATCAACGAAATCGGCGAGATCTCGATTGATCACTACCTCGTCGATTTTGTCGAAGGCGGTGTCGTCGAACTGCCGGGCGGCTGCCTGTGCTGCACCGTGCGCGAGGACCTCGCCCGCACTTTGCGCGGCCTGCTCGATCGCCGCATGTCGGGCGAGCTTCGCGCCTTTCGCCGCATCGTCATCGAAACGACTGGTCTCGCCGATCCCGCCCCGGTCCTTTACACCCTGGGTGCCGACCCGATGCTCGACCATTGTCTGCGTTTGGCCGGCGTCGTCACGCTGGTCGATGCGGTTACCGGTGCTGCGACGCTCAGGCGATTTCCGGAAGCGGCGCGGCAGGCAGCGCTTGCCGACACGATCGTGATCAGCAAGACCGATCTCGCACCCCTCGGCGAGGATCTTATCGCCGGGCTCGATCAGCTCAACAATCGCGCCGTGCGGGTCGAGGCGCGCGAAGCCGACGATCCCGGAGCAGTGCTGTTCGGCACAGACAACCGCGTATCGGCGCAAATGTTGCCGGCCGAGTCCTTTGCCGCGCACAGTCATGGTATCGACGCGTTCGCCATTCGTCTGGACGGCGAAATCAGCCGGCTGGGATTTGCCCGGGCGCTGGGCGGCCTCGCCCGCGAGCGTGGCAGCGATCTGTTGAGGGTCAAGGGTATCGTTTGTTTTGAGGATCGCCCGGAGAGGCCGGCCGTGGTGCAGGCGGCGCAACACGCGATGATGGCACCCGAATGGCTCGACCAGTGGCCCGCCGACTGGCCCGGTGATGATCGCCGCAGCCGGCTTG
>JAFAHP010000146.1 GCA_019237175.1 Alphaproteobacteria bacterium | reverse complement strand
TTTCGTCCCCTTACCCGGCATGCCCAAGCTATTGACAGATTGTCAGCGCGTTCCCGCCCCCTTGATGGGGGCGGGTCGGGGTGGGGGTGATACTGCCGAGGGGCTCGCGGTGCGCGGTGACGTGATTAGCGGCAACCGCTCTTCGTGGTGCCGCTTGCGCCTTGCGGCGGCCTTCACCCCCTCCCAATCCCTCCCCCATCAAGGGGGAGGGATTCACACGATGGCGACAGCGGTGCCGCAAGCCATTGGAAGCGCTACAAATCGCGTGAATACCGTAGGATCGAGGGGGCGGGATCTCTAGACAGGGACCAAATGGCTTTCGCAAGTCATTCGTGACGCGCTCGAAATTGTGGTAACCCCGTAACCCCCGCAAGCGGAGGTGGGTCAAGGAAGGGGCGGTTGAGCTAACCTGGGCGGCGCGCCGTCACCAGCAAAACCGTCGACGCCAACACGGTCTTTCCGTCGCCGAAACGAGCTGTGAGGGTCTGTTCGATCTCGTCGCGGATTGTTTGCCGGGTCGCGTCGTCCGCCTGCTTCTCGTCGATCAGTCGCGCGACAGGGCCCATTTTGCAGGCGAACTCGGCCTCCTCCTGCGGGTTCGACGCAAGCAAGTCGGGGTGCTCGCGATCGATGGCGATGTCGGCAAAACCCGCTGTGCCGAGGAAATCGCGCACGTAGTCAGGGTCGGCAAACGCCATCGGGCCGGGCGCGCGCGGCGGCATTGGTTCGGGCGGACCGAGGTGGCGCAGTGCGATGCGGTAGGGGATCAGCCAATGCTCGTTGTCGTCGAGCCCGCCCCAGCACGCGAAGCACAACCTTCCGCCGGGTCGCGCCGCGGTGAACAGGTTGGTGAACGCCGCTGCCGGGTCGGCAAAAAACATGACGCCAAAGCGCGAGGCGATCAGGTCGAAGTGGCCCGGTTCGAATCTGTGGATCTGGGCATCGGCCTCGACCAGCGAGACGTTGGGCAGCCCGGTCTCGGCAAAACGCTTGCGCGCGCTCGCCAGCATCGCCGCGGAAATGTCGGCGCCGAGGACGGCGCCGGAGGCGCCGACCGCTTGCGCCAGGGGTATGGTAAAGGCGCCGGTGCCGCAGCCGATCTCCAGCACCCGCTCGCCGGCTTTGACGCCCGAGTACCTCAGCAGCAAGTCGTCAACCGCCCGCACCCGGCGCTCGACATACCCTTCGAACCCGACCCAGCGCGGACCCGCCACTGTGTTCCAATATTCACGCTGCGCCGTGTTGGCGATCGCTTCCTCAGCCATCGTCCACTCCTCCTTCAGGCCGCCGGATCCGGTCGGCATCGTCGCGACCGCCCTCTCGGCAAGGGGCGCCGCAGAGGTTTCTCCCATGGCGATGGCGGCGGCGCAATTCGGATTTCTCGGTCGAGATCTGATCGGTCAGCCGATTCGCTCGTCCTGCAGCTCATAAAAGATTGCTTCACCACCGCTTGTCAGGGGCAGTACTGGTGTGCGGTCGAATACGCTAGTATGGGCAAACCGCGCGATCATCGACGCTCGGGGCAGGGTGAGATGCGAACGAGTGTTCCAGAGACGGAGGACGGCTTTGTGACCGGAAACGTTTATCTGGAACGGGCACGCATTCTCGGCCCGCAACTCGCTGCCGCCGCGGTCGAGATCGAGCGCCACCGCGAGCTGCCGGAGCCGATCGTCGAGGCCTTGGCGCAGGCCGGGTTGTTTCGCCTGCTGTTGCCCCGCTCGTTGGGTGGCGCCGAATTGCCGCCGGTCGCTTATGTCCCGGTCATCGAAGAGATCGCAAAGCACGACGCCAGCGTCGCTTGGTGCCTTGGCCAGGCGTGCGGCTGCACGATGACCGGGGCCTATCTGAAACCCGATGTGGCACGGAAAATTTTTGGCGGCCCGCGCGGCATCGTCGGTTGGGGTCCGCCGGGTCCGGGTGAGGCGCGGATCACCCCCGGCGGCTACAGCCTGACCGGAACCTGGAGTTTTGCCAGCGGCAGCCATCACGCAACCTGGCTTGGCGCTCATGTCGCGGTGTTCGCCGCGAACGGTACGCCGCAATTGCGGCCCGACGGCAGCCC
>JAFAHP010000309.1 GCA_019237175.1 Alphaproteobacteria bacterium | reverse complement strand
CTGCAAGGCGAAGTAAGGGATCTGGGTCTCGGGCCCCCGTTCAATCGAATGATCCCGCTGGTCGAGTTTGCCCTGACCTCACCGTTCAACCGCGGCTTTGGCGGGACGACGACCGGGACGGTGCAGCCGGGGGTGATCTGGGCCGGGCAATATTTTCAGGTCGGGGCGGAAATGATCGTCCCGACGAACAGCTTGTCGGGGCACGGCATCGGCGGCGTCGTGCAGTTCCACCTCTACCTCGACGATTTGTTCCCCAAAAGCATCGGAAGGCCGATCTTGCAATGGTAACGCACCGCTTGGTTATGGCGGCCGCAACCCTCGCCGCCGCGATCGCTCTGGAACCGCGTGGCGTGCTCGCGCACGCCTTTCTCGAACATGCGAGCCCGGCAGTTGGCAGTTCGGTGCCGGCTGCACCCGCTGTCGTGACAATATGGTTTACGCAACAGCTCGAACCAGCCTTCACGACGGCAACGGTGACCGACAAATCGGGCACTGACGTTGACAGTGGCCCCGCCGAGGTCGATGCGAAGGACCCGACCGAGCTGCGAGTGCCGCTAAAGCCGCTGCCGGCCGGAACCTATACGGTCACATGGCATGCGTTGTCGGTCGACACGCATACAACGCAAGGTCACTTCACCTTCGAGGTGGCCGGCCGGTGAAATCGGCGAATCGATCAAGGCGGCAACCCTCGGGCTGAGGAGCAATGAACAGCTTTCTGATCGCGTCGCGCGCTTTGCATTACGCCTCGACGATATCGCTCGCCGGCGTCTTTGTTTTCGTCTGCTTTGTCGCGACCCGAGAGGTATCACCGAGGCTTGGGAGGCGGCTATCTCTGCTCGCCTGGACAAGCCTGGCGCTGGCCGTGCTTTCGGGTACGGCGTGGTTGCTGTTCGTTGCGGCGCAGATGAGCGGTCAGCCGATCTCTGTGATGGTTTCCCAAGGCGTTGTTGGGATCGTGCTGCAGCGGACGCGCTTTGGCCAGGTTTGGACGGCGCGTACTGCGCTCGCGTTTATATCGGCGGCACTCCTTGTGCTGGCGCGGGGCTGGCGCAGCAGGCTGCGGTGTTGGAGCGGGCTTGCAGTTGCCGCCGGCCTGCTCGCCTCGCTCGCCTGGGCTGGGCACGGCGCCGCCACACCGGGACGACCCGGCGACCTGCATCTCACCGCCGACATCGTGCATCTACTCGCAGCCGGCGCCTGGGTCGGAGCGCTGGTCCCGCTAGCGCTGTTTTTGGCTGAATTTCGCCGAAACCGCCAGCCGCTCGTGCCAAACGCGCAGCGCGCAGTAAAGCGATTCTCGATTTTGGCCGCGATCAGCGTCACGGTGCTGTTCGTGGCGGGGCTGGTGAATACGTGGTTTCTCGCGGGCAGCGTGCCGGCGTTGATCGGCACCGAATACGGCCGCCTTGTGCTGGCTAAGTTGGCGATTTTTGTGACGATGGTGACGTTCGGCGCGGTCAATTTGTTGCGCATGAGCCCACGGCTCGCGCCGATCACGAGCGCGGGTCGCGCGATTGCGGCGGCGGCGGTCGACCATCTGCGCCGCAATGCGCTGATCGAGGCCGGGCTCGGTGTCGTCGTTCTGTGCATCGTCGCGGTGCTCGGTACCCTGGCGCCAGGCCTGCATACAGAACCGGGCTGGCCGCTGCCGTTTCGCTTCGATCTCGCCGTGCTGGCGAGCCCGGCAAAAACCGCGCTCGCGGTCTTGGCGTTGGCTGCGCTTGGTTTCGCCGTTGCCGGTGTCGCCGCTACCGCGGCAGGCTACTACCGCGCCGCCGGCGCAGGAACCGGTGCTCTCGTCCTTTGTCTCGCCGGCGGTTGGCTCTTTTTACGACCCGGGATCGAGCCGGCCTACCCGACAACCTTTTACGCGCCGGCCGAAGCTTACGCCGCGGATTCGATCGAGCGTGGCGCCCGCCTCTACAGCGAAAACTGCGCGCTCTGCCATGGTGCCGGCGGCAAAGGCGACGGTCCCGCCGCGGCCACTTTGCCCAATCGACCCGCCGATCTGACGGCACCGCATCTCTTCGCCCATACCGATGGCGACTTGTTCTGGTGGGTTAGTAACGGCAAAGCCAATGGTGCAATGCCCGGTTTCTCCGGAGTGTTGACCGCGGCCGCACGCTGGGACGTGATCAATTTTGTTCGCGCGCGCGCCGCCGGAATTTTATGCCGCGGCATCGGTCCAGAAGTCTCGACTGCCGCCGCCCCGGCGATACCCGATTTCGCCTTCGAACTCGACGGACATCAGCAGACCTTGGGCAATTTGTTGCAAGCGGGCCCAACCCTGATTTCGTTATTCGACGCCGCACCGCCACCCTCACGCCTCGCGCAACTGGAGCGAGCCCAAAGCCGGTTTGCTGCTGCGGGATTGCGGTTCGTCGCAGTCGACCTCGGCCCGAACCGGGTGACGCAAGCGGAAACGCCGCTCTCCGCTCCATTGGCGATGGTGTCACGTGACGTCGCCAGAACCCTTGCGCTCTTTCTGGCACCCGCTGACGGCGGCGAGACCGATCTGCTGCTCGATCGTGCTGGCCGCGTGCGGGCGCGCTGGG
>JAFAHP010000221.1 GCA_019237175.1 Alphaproteobacteria bacterium | reverse complement strand
TCCGCCGTCGTCATCGGGCTGATGCGGCTGCTCGCCGCGCGGCATGCCCGCGTCAATGCCGTCGGCGTCGTCGGCCTCGTCGAGAACATGCCCTCCGGCACGGCGCAGCGGCCAGGCGACATCGTGACTTCGATGTCGGGCCAAACGATCGAAGTGTTGAACACCGATGCTGAAGGCCGGCTCGTTCTGGCCGACGCGCTCTGGTATTGCCAGGATCGTTTCAAGCCGCGACTGATCATCGACCTGGCGACCTTGACCGGTGCCATCATCGTCGCACTCGGCCACCATCGTGCCGGCCTCTTCGCCAATGACGAGGAACTTGCGACCCGGCTGGTCGAATCAGGGAAGGCGGTGGGTGAGGAGGTGTGGCGCCTGCCATTGGCCGAGGCTTACGACCGCGACATCGACAGCGACGCCGCCGACGTCAAGAACATTGCGAGCGGGCGCGCCGCCGGCAGCATCGTCGCAGCCCAGTTCCTCCAGCGCTTTGTCAACAAGGTGCCGTGGGCCCATCTCGATATCGCCGGTATGGCGTGGTCGAGCAAGGACGCGCCAACCGTGCCCAAGGGGGCCACGGCGTTTGGGGTGCGACTGCTCGACCGCTTTATCGCCGAATATTATGAAAAGGAATAGCCGCGTTTTGGCGCAAATCGGCTTTTATCACCTGTTGTCGACGCCGCTCGAACGCGCGCTGCCGAGACTGCTCGAGCGGGCGCGCGAGCAAGGCCATCTGATCGTGGTCCGCGCCGGGTCGGCGGAGCGGGTGGCACAGCTCGACGCTGTCCTTTGGACCTACGATGAAGCGAGTTTTCTGCCGCATGCCTCGGCGCGCGACGGCAATGCCTCAGCGCAGCCGATCTGGCTGACCGAACGCGATGAAAACCCAAACCAAGCGACGATGCTGGTGCTGGTCGATGGCAGCGAGGTGGCCGATTTGTCGTCTTTTGCGCGCTGCGCCGACATCTTCGACGGAAATGACGAAGGGGCCGTCGAGGCGGCGCGCACGCGCTGGCGGCGCGCGAGCGAGGCCGGACACGAGCTGACCTACTGGCAGCAGACCGGGTCCGGCTGGGAACGGCGCGCCTGATCTCACCCTGTCCTGCGCTGATTGCCGCACCGGTGATCGGGCGCTATAACCCGGCCGCTCGCCAAACCCGAAGGTGCCGATGCCACCAGTTGAGCGGACGTTGTCGATCCTGAAACCCGACGCGACACGGCGCAATCTGACCGGCGCCATCAACGATCGTTTCGAGCGGCGCGGTTTGCGCATCGTCGGCCAAAAACGAATTAAGCTGACGACGGAACAGGCGGAGCGGTTTTACGCAGTCCACCGAGAGCGGCCCTTCTACCGCAGTCTTATCGAATTCATGACTTCAGGTCCTGTCGTCGTCCAGGTGCTCGAGGGGCCCGACGCCGTGGCGCTCACGCGGGCGATCATGGGCGCCACCGATCCAGCGAAAGCTGCGGCTGGGACAATCCGCAGAGATTTCGCCGAAACGATCGAGGCAAACTCCGTGCATGGCTCCGACTCGCTCGAAACGGCCGCGCAGGAGATTGCCTTTTTCTTTTCCACCAGCGAAATCGTCCCCTAGGACGTGTCGTCAATTGATCCAGAACGCGGTAGCACTCGTTAAAACGCTCGTCTTGCCCGGACTTGGTCCGGGCATCCACGAGAAACTGGAAGCCCATAAGCGGCGTCTCGTGGATGGCCGGGACAAGCCCGGCCAAAGCGAATCTGGTTCTTCGGGTAGGGGCGGTGCGGATTGACGACAGGCTCAGTGGAAATCGGCACGAGTTCAGAGGCGGTCGGGAGGGCGACCTCGCTGGTGGGATCGGATCCGCCGGCGGGAAGCCGCCCAGCGCGCTTGGCGGCCGCGCTTGAGGTTGGCCTGTGCATCGTTGCGGTGTTGTTTTTTCCATTGCTGGTTTTGGTGCCTCGCGGGATAGCACCTCTGGCTTCGATTGCCGGGCTCCTGGGCGTCGGGTTGCTGGTGGCGACGAACCGTCGCCTGTTGTGGCGCCAGGTTGTCACAATTCCTGCGGTGTTGCTGACCGCGATCGTAGCCTGGGGAATCGTTTCGGCGGCGTGGTCACTCGATCCGCCGAGATCGCTCGATCAGGGCCTCAGGCTCACCGGCCTGCTCATCACCGTGGTAGCGATGGCGGCGGCGGGTTTTGTTTCGGCGCCGCGGCGACTGGCGTTATTTCTGCTCGCAGGTTTTGTCGTCGCAATCGCCATGGCGGTGATCGATCTCGCCACCGCCGGGGCGCTCAGCCGGCCCTTCTCCGACCGGGTCTATCAGCCGGCTTGGTTGAACCAAGCATCGGTCGCTTTTGCGATCCTGCTGCTGCCGACAACGGCGGCGCTGCTG
>JAFAHP010000198.1 GCA_019237175.1 Alphaproteobacteria bacterium | reverse complement strand
CCCGATCGAATCATGCGTCATTATATAGATGACGCGGACTCCCATGAACGCGGCCAGCCGGATCGAGGGCCGAGTGTAATCTGAAAACGTCAGAAATGTGCCGCCATAGGGGATCAGGCCACCATGCACGGCAACGCCGTTCATTGCCGCCGCCATACCGTGTTCGCGGACGCGTAGCGGATATAGCGGCCGGAATAGTCGCCGCGGCGAACGTCTTTCTGGTCTTTGGCCTTGGTGTTGTTGGAAGGCGTCAGATCCGCCGATCCTCCAACAAGCTCCGGAACCACCCGGGTGAGGCCGTCGAGCACCGTACCCGAGCCCTGCCGGATCGCGATTTTCGCATTTGCCCGGCGGAAATCATCGCAGAGCGTGGCGACCGCCTTGTCAAGACCGGACGGCAGCTCGCCGCGCTGTCGCCGCAGGAATTCGCCGCGGCGCTCGGCGGCAAGCGCCTGGAGGCGGCCTTCCCAAGCGCGCCGAAGCGGCTGGCCGCGAGCGCCTGCTTCGCGCCACTCTGCGCGGATATCCTCTGGGATTACAAAGGGAGGCTCGTTCCAGCCGAGCCGCTCGCGAGCTCCTGCGATTTCGGTGGCGCCGAGCGGCGCGCCATGCGCCGCGGCGGTTCCCGCCTTGGTTGGCGCCCCAAAAGCGATGGTCGTACGGCAGGCGATAAGGCTCGGGTGATCGCTCCGTTGCGCGCGCTCGATCGCCGCCGCGACCGCCACGTGGTCGTGGCCGTCGATCCGCTCCGCAGCCCAGTCATAGGCGCGGAAACGCAGCAGGGGATCGTCGGAAAATGACAGCTCCGTCGGGCCGTCGATCGAAATCGAAATGTCGTCGTAGAGCACGATCAGCCGGCTGAGGCCAAGATGACCGGCGAGCGAAGCCGCCTCGTGTGATACGCCCTGCATCAGATCGCCGTCACTGGCGAGGACGTAGGTATGGTGATCGACGATCTCCTCGCCGAACTCCGCGGCCAGCATCCGCTCGGCGAGCGCCATGACGACCGAATTTCCAATTCCCTGGCCCAACGGGCCGGTCGTGGTCTCGATGCCGCCCGCATGCCCGCGCTCAGGGTCGCCCGCGGTGCGGCTGCCGAGCTGCCGGAACCGCTTGAGCTCGTCGATCGTCATGTCAGGATAGCCGGTCAGATGCAGCAAGGCGTAGAGCAGCATCGAGCCGTGCCCGGCTGAAAGTACAAATCGGTCGCGGTCGGGCCAGTCCGGCAACAGCGGATCAAAGCGGAGAAATTGCGTGAAGAGGACCGTGGCGACATCGGCCATGCCCATCGGCATGCCGGGATCGCCGGATTTGGCCTGCTCGACGGCGTCCATCGCGAGGGCGCGGAGTACATTGGCCATGCGGCGAAGCTTCGGGTCCCGAGCTCTGGGAAGCGGTGGCGGAACGGCAGCAGTGGCGGCGGTGGTGGTGTTCATCGTAGCAGCATAATCCCCGCAATGTGGAGGACAAGTGCTGCTGAATGCGGATCAGTCCGAAAGGCTTGAGGATGGATGTCCTGGCAACAATCGTATGTTGAGTCACTGATTAACAGAACCTGGGTCTGCAGCAAATCTACAGTGAGATTTCTCTTTCAGGTTGGAAGCTCCCATGCCCAGGGCCGAGACGCTCCCGAGCTTGTCATGTCAATCCGGCAATTTTATGATAGACGCAACCAACGGCCGCATCGCACTCGCCAGGCGGGAGGATTGTGTCACGTCGGACGCTTCGGTAACCTCGCCCCGACGCCACGGAGTAGCTCATTCGTGGCAGCCACCGAGTGCAAATCGGGAGGACGAAAATGTCTGACATCGTTGGCAGTGGCGACTTCAAATACCGCATCGTCGAAAACTGGGCGAAACTGCCGGATGGCTGGTCTTTCAAAGAGGTCGCCGCCGTCGGTGTCGACAATCAGGACCGCGTCTATGCCTTCAATCGCGGCGAGCATCCGATGATGGTGTTTGATCGCGAAGGCAACTTTTTGAAGTCGTGGGGCGAAGGGTTGTGGCCGCGCGCGCACGGCCTGCACATGGGGCCGGACGACAGCATCTACATGACCGACGACGGCGCGCACTGCGTGCGCAAATGCACCCTCGACGGCAAGATCCTGCTGGAAATCGGCATCCCGGGAAAGCCCGCACCCTATATGAGCGGCGAGCCGTTCCATCGTTGCACCCACACGGCCTTGTCTCCCAAGGGTGAAATCTATGTATCCGATGGCTACGGCAATGCTCGCGTCCACAAATATTCGCCGGACGGTAAGCTGATGCTCTCCTGGGGCGAGCCCGGCACCGACCCCGGTCAGTTCAATATCGTGCACAATATCTGCGCCGATGCTGACGGCTGGGTTTATGTCGCCGATCGCGAGAACCACCGTGTGCAGGTGTTCGACGGCAACGGCAGGTACGAGACCCAATGGAACAACCTGCACCGTCCGTGTGGGCTCTACATGCCGTATATTCGCCATCCGGTCTGCTATATCGGGGAGCTCGGCCCGGGAATGGCGGTCAACCGCAACTCACCCAATCTCGGGGCGCGGGTCAGCATCGTCGACCACCAAGGTAAACTGCTGGCACGGATCGGTGATCCACACCCCGGTTTGGCGCCGACACAATTCATCGGCCCGCACGGCGTTGCCGTGGATTCGCGCGGCGACATCTATGTCGGTGAGGTCGCCTGGACGTTGTGGCCCGGTCTGTTCCCCAACGAGCCTCGTCCGGAACCGCTAC
>JAFAHP010000192.1 GCA_019237175.1 Alphaproteobacteria bacterium | reverse complement strand
GCATCAGGCCGAGGAGGAAGGGCTTGACCGGATCTTTCTCGAAGCCGGGTTCGAATGGCGCGAGCCGGGCTGCTCGAACTGCATGTCGATGAACAATGATCGGGCGATGAACGGCGAGCGTATCGCCTCGACCTCAAACCGCAATTTCGAGGGGCGCCAAGGCCCCGGCGCCAAGACCCACCTGATGGGGCCGGCGATGGCCGCCGCCGCCGCGGTCACCGGTCACCTCACCGACGTGCGGCAGCTGGGGTGACGCATTGTAACTCCGCCGATCCGTAGGATAATGGCTGTACACGCGGAGACAGCAGCGGTAACGCGCGCTCTTCTTGCGCTTCTAAATGCGATAATCGAGATCGACGAAGCCCTACTGAAATTAACACCTTCACAAAGCCAGGAATTTCTTGGGCACCTAAGGGCGTCGCACGACGCCAGGAGCGAGTGCTACGAACAGGTCAAGAGGCTGGTCGATCTCATGGAAAAAGAGCGGTGAGCAATATCGACATCGATGCGCTTCGCCGGCAACTTGACCGCATTGACGCCAGCAGAGGTGCGGAAGCCGCCACTACGGGGGGCGGAAATGGAGCGCCTCCGCGATCGGGTAGTTGGCTCGATTGGCGGGCGTCGGTTGATGCTCGGCTGGAAGGGTTAAAGAGCGCTATTGAGAGCACCCGCTGGGTTGTCGGGATCATCGCGGTCGTTGTGACTGGTGGCTTCAGCTTTCTCGGATTTCAACTCAATCGAATAGAGGCTCGGGTGGATCGGGTAGAGGCTGCCGTTGCGGGGATACCGGCTCGGCTGTCCGAAGAGTTTCGCGCGATGCGCCCGGAAATGGCGGCACAGACCAGTGCAATCGCGAGTTCGATCACGGCTACGAGAGAGGCCCAGCCGTCGACGCCGCAAATCATCGTCGTGCCGACTCCGCAACCCGGTAGTCAGCCGCCTGCGCCTCCCAAACCCTAATCGGGCTGATCGCAGCTGCCCGGATCACGGAACTCAAAGGAAATGCCCATGGAAAAATTCACCGAGTTGACCGGGGTGGCAGCACCCTTGCCGATCATCAATCTCGACACCGACAAGATCTTTCCCGCGGTCTATCTGAAGACCATCAAACGCACCGGCCTCGCGCAATGGCTGTTCCGCGAGATCCGGTTTCGCGCCGACGGCTCGGAAGACCCCGATTTTGTGCTGAACCAGGCGCCCTACCGCAACGCCAAGATCTTGATCGGCGCCGACAATTTCGGCTGTGGGTCGAGCCGCGAGCATGCACCTTGGGCGCTGCTCGACTTTGGTATCCGCTGCATCATTGCCCCCAGCTTTGCCGACATCTTTTACAACAATTGTTTCAAGAACGGCATTTTGCCGATCGCTTTGCCCAAAGACATCGTCGAGCAATTGATGGAAGATGCCCAAAAGGGCGCCAATGCGGTGATGACGATCGACCTCGAAAGTCAGACCATCACCCGCCCTGACGGGGCGAAAGTGCCTTTCGAAATCGATGCCTTTCGCAAGCATTGCCTGGTGAACGGGCTCGACGACATCGGATTGACCGAAGCGAAGAGTGCGGAGATTGCGGCCTACGAGCAAAAGGCGCGGCTCGCGCGTCCCTGGCAGTTTGGCATGACCCGGCTGGGGGCGTAATCTCGTCGATGGGCGCTGTCCCGGCGAAGGCCGGCACCCATTTCGATCTGCGAGAAGCTGACGGGTGGGTCCCGGCTTGCGCCGGGAATGTGGATTAAAAAACGGACGGCAAGTTATGGCGCAGAGCAGCGGTGCGAATCGCAAGGTCCTGGTGTTGCCGGGCGACGGCATCGGCCCGGAAATCATGCGCGAGGTGTTGCGCATCGTCCATTTCTTTGACCGCCGGCGGATCGCCAGGTTTGAGATCAGCGAGGATCTGGTCGGGGGTGCGGCCTACGACGCGCACGGCACGCCGCTGACTGAAGCGACATTGCACAAGGCGCTCACCAGCGATGCGGTGCTGTTCGGGTCGGTCGGCGGGCCGAAATGGGAGAAATTGCCGTTTGAATTATGGCCGGAGCGCGGGCTCCTGCGCCTGCGCAAGGAAATGGATTTGTTTGCCAATTTGCGACCGGCGGCGGTGTTCGAGGCGCTCGCCGATGCTTCGAGCCTCAAGCGGGATCTCGTCGCCGGTCTCGATCTGATGATTGTCCGCGAACTAACGGGCGGCATTTATTTTGGCGAGCCGCGGGGGATCGAGATCCTGTCCGACGGAACCCGCCGGGGCATCAACACCGAAGTCTATGACGAGGCCGAGATCGAGCGCGTGGTTCGCGTTGCTTGCGAATTGGCGCGCAAGCGCCGCCGGCGGGTGTGCGAGATCGACAAAGCCAATGTAATGGAATCGGGTGGGCTGTGGCGTGAAACAGCCCAACGGATACGCGACGCCGACTACCCCGACGTCGAGCTGTCATTTATGTACGCCGACAATTGCGCGATGCAGCTGGTGCGCGCCCCGAAACAGTTCGACGTTATCGTCACCAGCAACCTGTTTGGCGACATTCTGTCGGATTGCGCGGCGATGCTGACCGGTTCGCTCGGCATGCTGCCCTCGGCCTCGCTCGGCCCCGCCGACGCCAGTGGCCGCCGCAAGGCGCTCTATGAGCCGGTGCACGGCAGCGCCCCCGATATCGCCGGCAAAGATCTGGCAAACCCGCTCGCCTGCATTTTGTCGTTTGCGATGATGCTGCGCTACTCGTTCGATATGGCCGAGGAAGCCGACCTCGTCGAAAACGCCGTGCGGCACGCGCTTGCCGCGGGGGTTCGCACCAACGACATCGCGGGATCCGGCATAACCGGGGCGTCGACCGGTGAGATGGGAAACGCGGTGCTGCGCGAGCTCGAAAAAGTGGTGTGACGGCGCGGCCCCGGTGCTTGTAGTCAGCCTCGGGATTGCTGCGCTTCGCTCGCAATGACACAGTGGACTAAACGATACTACTTTAAATTGTCATTGCGAGGAGCGCAGCGACAAAGCAATCTCGCGGCAACGATCCGAGAAGAGGAGCTGCCAATCGGCCGCAACCACCGGCTAAAGCGTTGAAGCGGCGGCCGGCGCTAACCACGGGGGGGAACGATATGGAAACACGCACACTCGGCCGCACCGGGCTCACGGTTTGCGTTTTGGGCTTTGGCTGCGGCGCGGTCGGCGGGCTGATGATCAAGGGCAGCGCCGCGGATCAGGAGCGGGCGGTGGCACGCGCGCTCGAACTGGGCATCAATTACTTCGACACCGCGGCGATGTACGGCAACGGCGAATCCGAACGCAATCTCGGACGTGTGCTCAAAAGCCTGAAACCGGAGCTCTATCTCGGCACCAAGGTGCGCGTTCCGGCCGCCGAACGGCGCAACATCGCCGCCGCCGTCACGGCCTCGCTCGAGGCGAGCCTGCAACGCCTCCAGCTCGGCCGTGTCGATCTGTTCCAGTTGCACAACCACATCCTCGTCGACGGTCGCGACGGCGATCTGACGCCGGAAATCGTGCTCGGCGAAGTCGTACCGGCATTCGAGCGGCTGCGCGAGCAAGGCAAGACGCGGTTTTATGGCATTACCGCCGTCGGTGACACGGCTGCGCTGCGGCAGGTAGCGGACGCGCGGGCGTTTGACACCGCTCAGGTCAGCTACAACATGCTCAATCCGAGCGCCGGGAGGAATGTCGCACCCAGCTATCCGGCGCATGATTTCGGCAGTCTGCTGGCGCATACGAAAAGCGCGGATATGGGCGTTGTCGGCATCCGCGTGCTGGCTGCGGGCGCGCTCAGCGGCAGCGAAGAGCGCCATCCGCATGGGTCGCCCTCTGTCGAACCGATCGGTTCGGGGCATGACTACCGCACCGATGTCGCGCGGGCGCGACGCCTCGAACCGATAATCCGCGAAGGCTATGCCGACAGCCTGGTCGAGGCGGCGATCCGGTATGTCATCGCCCATCCCGCAGTATCGACAGCACTGGTCGGCTACTCGACCCTCGACCAGCTCGAATATGCCGCTGCCGCAGCGAACAAGGGTCCGCTGCCGGCGGCCGCCCTCGACCGGCTCGCGGCGCTGCAAAACAGCTTTGTCGGCGAGGCCCGCTGAGCGCGCCGATTATGCCAGGTGGCGACTGGGGGAACCCTCTGCCCGTGTCGGCGTTTCCGGCTCATGAGCGCGTCAGGAGGGCGGATGAGCGGCGTCAGAGGCAGGGCGATGACCGGCTATCCCCATCACGAACGCGATCCCGTTTGCTGGCGGGTCGAGCGCATCGGTCCACCGGCAGACGTTTTCGGCCGTAACCGGACCGGCGGGCGCCGGAGCCGCGCTCTGTCTTTATGGCTGAAGCGTCTGCACGAACCGGCAGACGCCTCCGCCTATCGAATTTGCCCTATTGGCGACGACGAATAAGGCTGCGGATAGGCTTCCGGCGCGGGTCGAGCACCAATAGGCCCCGGCGCCGCAATTCAGCGGCAA
>JAFAHP010000508.1 GCA_019237175.1 Alphaproteobacteria bacterium | reverse complement strand
CGCCGCCACGACGAGCAAGCGGCTGTCGCTGCCACCCCCACCCCCGGATCAAGTCCGGGGCAGGCTCTAACCCGCCCCCATCGAGGGGGCGGGAACTTGGCGGCGATGTGTGAATATTGCAGCCGCCCGCGTGGGTGAGAGAAGACTGTCGTGATTTTGTCTTCCGAGATCCGTAAATCCCGTAGCCGTGGCCAAAGCGGGGAGTGCGGAGGTTGGCCGTCGACTGAAAGGCGAAGCGCGACAGCGCCTCTAATCGGCCGCAACCGGAATCGGCTCGCGGCGATGGCTCGCGCGGGCGTTGCCGGCGAACAACAGGCTCATGACCGACAGACCGGCGGCCGCCACCAGCACCAATTCGGGATGCCCGGCATCGATCAGCATGCCATACGGCACCGGCATGATGGCACTGCCCATCATCATGCCGGCGCTGACAAAACCGAACACCTTGCCGATCTGACCGGGTGCTGCGGCATCCTTGACCATCACGTCGCGCGGCGTGTTTCGCGCACCGACCGCGACACCGCCGACAAGCATCACGGCCAGCGTGACGAGCTGCGGCATCGCGACGATACCGACCGCCAGCAGCACTGCGGCTGCGATCATCGTCATCGTGACGACAAAGCCGAGATGCCGGTCGGTCCGCTCGGCAACCCAGCCGCCGATCAGCACGCCGACCATCATGCCGGTCATATAGGTGGTCAGCACCGAGGAGGCGGCTTCGACGGTCAGGCCGTGGCTGCGGTGCAATATCGTGATCAGCCATGACTGGACGCCCGCCCCGGCCATCGCCGACACCATAAAAAACCCGAAAAACGACAGGATCGAGCGTGAAAACAGCCCGCGCAGATCGCCGACAAGTCCGGCTGCGGGCTGCCGTGCATCGCGCTTCTGCTCGAGCAAGATACGGCTCTGCCACAGGATCGCCAGCACCACCGGGATGCCGAGCAAGCCGACTAGCGTCAGGGCGCCGCGCCAGCCGACCAGCAGCATCAACGCCGCCGTAACCGGTGGCGCGATGGCGAAACCGACCTGTCCGACAAAAGTATGCAATGCGAACGACCGGCCGATCCGCGCACGGTTGATCGAGCCCGACAGGATCGCATAGTCGGCAGGGTGGAAAACCGAATTGCCGAGACCCGACAGCATCGCCAAGAGTGCTATCTGCCAAAACGCGGTCGCCAGCGACATCGCCGCCACCGACATCGTCATCAGCAAGGTGCCGCCGACCAGAAAGCGCCGCGCGCCATAGCGGTCGACAAGAAAACCGATCGGCGCCTGCACGATCGCCGCGGTGCCCGACATCAGCGCCATCGCCAAACCGAGCTTGGCAAAGGACACGCCAAAGGTGTGCTGCCAGGCGATGAACAGCGGCGGCAGGCAGAGGGAATAATAGTGCGACAGGAAATGGCCGCAGCTGATCAGCGTATTGACCCGCGCGTCGCGTCCAAAACGCGGCAGTTTTACGATCACTCGGCAAGCTCCCCGCGGGCGAACAACGATGCCTCTATTTTAATCAACAGACGGGGTGCCGCGGAACCCTATCTTCGGCAGCTCTGCCGCGCCGGCAAAACATGCCGCGCGGTACCCACGGGAATGCGCCCAGGGCTGCTGATGCGGCAGTTCCCAACGAGCTTCCCGGGGTCGTGGGTATTCAATGCCGAGCCCTCCCGAAAACGTCGCGATTTTGCCGCTAGCGCCGGGTGGTTGCCAAAAATCGCGGAAGGGCTATGGAAACGGTGGGATGGAATTCAAAACCAATCGTCGCCGCCATCTGGCGGTTGTATAACCCTGCGTGAGCAGGCGGATGCCCTATGATCCGCATTGGTGACAAGCGATTGAGCAGCTCTCTTGCAGCACCTCACGACTCAGAACCTGATAGCGGCTATTCGCGCCTCGAAAGCCAAATCGCTTGGTATGACCATAAAAGCGTGGCGGCGCAGCGAGCGTTCAAGCTGTGCAAGCTAGCCGAGATAACGGGCGCGGCCTCGGTAGCCGTCGTCGCAAACTTCAATGGTTTGATCGCATCGATCCTCGGGGTCGTCATTGTAGTGCTCCAGGGTTTGCAGCACCTCAATCAATGGCAGCACAATTGGATCACCTACCGCTCGACCTGCGAGGCACTTCGACACGAGAAGTACACGTTTCTGGCGCGGTCAGGTCCCTACGAAGGGGCGGACGACCACGCTGCCCATAAGGTGCTAGCAGAACGCGTTGAAGGATTGATCTCCACCGAGCATTCTAAGTGGATTAGTAATCAAGAAAATGCAGTTCGTCGAGCTAGAGAAGCGCGATCTGGTAAAGGGGATGCGTAACGTTGTGGGCATTGAGTGCCCCGGTGCCCTTTGCTAAATCATGCAGCTGGTCCGGCCTCTCAGGCAATTATCGGCCGCGGTACGCGGTCGATTAGATTTAGTTCGGACGTAGAAGCGCAGCGGCTGGACCGATAAGCGTTGTCGTTAAGGACGGCTGGATTGCGCTCGACCTGCTTTCTAGATCCCCGGTGGTGCTGGGGCGTAGCGCCATCGTGTCACATCGACCTCAAAGCACCGCGAAACTCTGCGGGCGGGCGGGCGTCCGGCAGACCCTTATCAGCGCCGGTCCGGCACCTCCGGAAGGCACTG
>JAFAHP010000033.1 GCA_019237175.1 Alphaproteobacteria bacterium | reverse complement strand
CGGTCGCGTTCGAATTTGAGGAGTTCGGGTTCAATTGCACCGGCAATGGTGGTGGCTATCTCGTCCTGAAGCTCAAACAAATCAGTCAGATCGCGGTCGTATCTCTCGGCTATGATATCATGGCCGGTATCGGCCCGGATCAGCTGCGCTGTAACGCGTACCCGGCGGCCCAACTTGCGCACGCTCCCCTCGACGACATAGCGCACGCCGAGTTCCTGTCCGACTTTCTTGATGTCGACGGACTTACCCTTGTAGATGAAGGTCGAGTTGCGAGCGATGACCGGGAAGGCGTGCCAGCCGGCCAACATCGAAATGATGTCCTCGGTGATGCCGTCGGCAAAATACTCCTGCTCCGGGTCGCCGCTGAAGTTGACGAACGGCAAGACCGCGATGGCGCGGCGTGCGTCGAAAACTAGCGAGTTCACTCGCGCTACAGCACCCGTGTTTCCAAGCGGCGGCGATCGTTTCGCGATCTCGTCACCGAGCCGGAAGGCACGAACCGGTTGGGCGATGTTCTTGAGATTTTGAGGACCGAGATCCTCGAAATCGAACCCGATCCTACCGGCGACGCGATCACGGACGATTTCCGAGACGTAGACGCTGCCTGGTTCGGCCAGCGCCTCGAGCCGCGCCGCAATGTTGACCCCATCCCCAAAGACATCGCCGTCCTCGGCGATAACATCGTCGAGATTTATCCCCATGCGCAGCGCAACGCGCCGCTCGGGGAGCAGCGCCTGGTTCGATTGCGAAACTGCCTCGCGTAAGGCGGCGGCGCAGCGCACGGCCTCGATGATGCTGTCGAATTCGACCAACGTCCCGTCGCCGGTCCACCTGATGATATTTCCGCCGGATTTGAGGACTTGCGGCTTGATGATTTCGCACAGAAGGCGGGTCACCGAGGCGAAGTTGTCCGCCTCGTCTCCCGGAAGGAGCCGGTTGTAGCCAGCGAACAGGATCGCCGCAAGTCGGCGCCTGACGTGCCCTTGCGCTTCCTCTTGCACGGTGGCCGCGCCCCTATCGAAACGATGCCGCAAATGTGGGCCGCATTTGCTCGCTCGTGTGTGAACCTCGTCACACTCGCGCGACATTTTTAACCTAAATTACCACAGCAGCCGGAGCCGCGGAAGTGGCGATCGCGATCTAGGGTTTAGTCGCCAGCTCCGGCCCGCGCGAGCCGCCACGGGGTCAGCAGCATCGCAGAGGGCTTTAGGCAGTCGCGCCGCGGCAATTCGCGCACCCCGAACACCAGGCGGTCGCATCGAGCGTGGCTGATTCCGGCATAAGTCCCAAACAGCCGGTCCCAGATCGACAGCACGCCGCCGAAATTGACGTTCGCCTCCTCGTAGACGACCGAGTGGTGGATGAGGTGCAGATCGACCGTGAGGACCACCGGCTGCAATACCCGTTCCAGCCATTCAGGCAGGCGAATATTGCCGTGCGTGATTGCGGCGGCGGCGAACACCGTCAAGCTATGGCTCAGCGCGACGATCGCCGGGATGCCGAGCACGATCACCGCGATCCAATAGGCCGCCGAGATCAGCACATACTCGCCCGGGTGCTGGCGCACCGATGTCGTCACATCGACATCGGGGTCGGAGTGATGCAATGCGTGAAAGCGCCACAGGAACGGTACCGCGTGCTGACCGCGATGCACGGCATAGTTCAAAAAATCAAGCAGCAGAAACCCCGCGACAAAGCTCAACCATTGATCGGCGATCGGCCAGGACGGCAACACCACGCCAAAGGTTGCTTCGAGCTGAAAGCGGAAAGTCTCCGGCGACGAAAAGGTAAAGCCCGCGAGGACGACACCAAGGAGCCAGATGCCCAAATTCCCGAGCCGCCGCCGCAGCGCGGGGAACTCCCGCTGCCGCCGCGGCCGGCAGAACTCCCATAGGGCGACCGCCAGCAAACTGCCAACGAGCACGAAAAGGATCAGAGGCACCTCCTCGGGTCTTCTAGCACTGCATCACGCCGACACCGATCTTGAGCGCGCTCGTCGCGCCTAGAACGGACATGTGCTCGTAGAGGAGCCGGGAAGGGCCGCCGAGAGAAGCATCTGCCCATCGCTTGCAACAGCATAGAACCCCGCTACGCCCGGGACGGGGCTCTGTCCGTTGCCGTTCCCGCTCGGAAGGTTGGCGCAGAGC
>JAFAHP010000018.1 GCA_019237175.1 Alphaproteobacteria bacterium | reverse complement strand
TACGCGGCCGGAACCGCCGCGCAGTCGGATGTGTCGCAGGCCGAGGCTCTGTGGAATTCCACCCAGGCATCCGCGATTGCGACCGGGGTCACGCGTGCGACTTTCGAACATGCGATTGCCGTGCTGATCGGGGTCCCGCCGGCCGACCTGACGATCGCGCCGACCGATTACGAAATCCAGATTCCTGTCATACCATCCGGGCTGCCATCGGCGTTGCTCGAGCGCCGCCCCGACATCGCCGCTGCCGAGCGCACGATGGCCGCTGCCAATGCCAATATCGGAGTCCAGGTGGCGGCATTTTATCCGACGATCACGCTGTCCGCCGACGCCGGAACGGCCGCCTCAACATTTCTCGGTCTCGTCGGCAAGAAAGGTGAATTCTGGTCGCTCGCCGGCAGTTTCGCCCAAACCCTATTCGAGGGGGGCTTGCGCCATGCCCAGGTCGAAGCAGCGATCGCGGTGTTCAATGAGGATCTTGCCAATTACCGGCAAACCGTGTTGACGGCATTCCAGCAGGTCGAAGACGAACTGGCGGCGTTGCGCATTTATGCCGAGGAAGCGAAAGTTCAGGATGCCGCGGTCGCAGCGGCGCGCGAGGCGGTGCGAGTCTTCAATAACCAATATCTGGCAGGGACTGTCGCCTTTACCAGTGTGATCGTCGCCGAGGAGACCGAGCTCGCCAATTCCGAAACGGCTTTGACGATCCGCCAGAACCGACTCATCGCCAGCGCCAGCCTGATCCAGGCGCTGGGCGGCGGGTGGAATGCTTCCGATTTGCCCAGCCGCGGCGAGATCGAAGAAGCCGCTCCGTTGAATTTCAACCCCCTGCCGCCGATCGTTCCGGTGCAAGGCCAGGGGCATTGAACAGCGATATCTCTTTTATAGCCGCTCTAAAGTTGATGTCGACTAAAGCTCGACCGGCGACTGTATCGCCGGCTAACAGCGGTATGACACCGCCATTAAATCACTGTAACCCGGCAGCGCACGGGTACGACTTGGTCGAGCAGCGCGTAGATCAGATAGCGGGGCAACGGCCCCGTTTTGTGACGAGGAAGACAATGACAGGTTTGCGTAGATCTCTAATGGCCACAGCGCTCTTTGCTGGCGTCGCCGCGATCGGCCAGACGCCCGCCCTTGCAGAAACGGCCCCGGCGTCCACTGGTCCCGCTGCCCAGATCGAGGCGCATCGTCATGGTGAGGCGTGGATGACGCCGAGTCAATTGGTCGATGGTCGGATCGCGTTTCTGAAAGCCGAGCTTAAAATTACCCCAGCGCAGGAAGTGCAATGGCAGCAATTCGCCGCCGCGATGCGCCAGAACGCGCAATCGCTCGATCAGGTCATCGCCACCGCTCGCCAGCACCGTGGCACCGCGTCGAATGCTGTCGACCAGATGGAGATGCGAGCGGAATTTGCCAAGGTCAGGGCCGACAACGCGGCTCGCCTGGCCGGCGCGTTCCGGCCGGTTTACGCCAGCCTGTCGCCTGAGCAACAGCAGACGGCGAACGCGCTGATGCGCCACGAGGGGCGTCATCACGGGTGGCATCATCGCGCCTGAGCGATCCGACAACCACGCGAAAGCCGCCGGGTCCGCCCGGCGGCTTGGGCGTGGTCTCCGATTAAGGATGGTATTGCAGATTCTCGACTCGACGCCGGCCGCGACCTCGAACGCGGTTTAGTCTTCGACGCCGACCGGGTGCGAGGTCAACCATTGGCGCGAGCCGCCGACCCGCACATTGGCGCCCGCATCTACCCTCGGCGCAGCACTCCTGGTCACACCGGCGTCGTCGCCGAGCAGCATCTCTTGGGCCGGCGCTGACGCGGTGATCGGCGCGAGGACATCCCAGACGATCTCGCCGCCGATCAGATAACCGGCATCCATCCCGAATTTGGTGACCCAGCCGCGGTAATGTTCGGGTCTGGGGTGGCGATTGTCGATGCCGGCGAGCGGACGCGACGAGCCGACGATAAAGCCGGGGTGCCCTCCGAGGTCGCAGGAGAAAGAGCCGGCGTCCACGGCGCCACGCGCCGTTGTGGTCGACAGCAGACAGGCGAGTGCCGCCCCAATCGCTCCGATCAGCGGATGAGCATGACGCATGGGATCGCTCTCCCGATTGATATTCCAATCAATCACACGGCGTCGGCTTGGCCGCTCGACCGTGCATCAACCCACACGCCATAAACACCTGTGCGTCTCCGATCAGGAGAGATGTCGACCATAACAATTTCCAATACTGAAAGTTCAGAGGCCTGTTGAATGATCTGTGGCCCACTTAGATTAGAGTCCAACGATTGATCCGGGACCCTCTGGTGAGGACCCCGACCGATACCCTGTGTATTCATTGGCTGCCTCCCTCGTTGAATCAGAACGGGATGTGTCGTCGAGATCGTCGACCGGCGCCGTTTAGGGTTTGGGGGAACGAACTGATCCTCGACGCGGCACCGCTTCGAGCGGCAGGACGTTGCTCCATCGGTGACGCGCCATTAAATACGTGCAAACACGTATGGCGGTCAGGTCAGAGACCAACGCAAAGCGGGAACGCGGAGGTAACCAGAACGCAGATCGCTTTATCGCTCGGGGGATGAGCGGGGACAGCAAATCGGGTAAAAAGCGGGCATGGCTTCCGCGACCGGCACCCCGCAGAGACCCAACCAGGCTCTTACCTACGCTGCGCTCGTCATCATCGCCGGGGTGTTGGCCACAACCCTGGCGCAGACCCAGGTGCTGGCGCGCCTGCCGTTGCAAAACCTGCTCAAAAACGGGTTGCACGTGGATCGAACCGCCAATGCCGCGTTCTTTTTCTGGGCGGGGCTGGCCTGGTATCTAAAACCTTTTGCCGGCGTCTTGACCGACGCGTTTCCGCTCTTTGGCAGCCGCCGTCAGAGCTACATCCTGATCAGCGCTAGTCTGGCGGCATTGTCCTGGTTGGCGTTGATCGTCACCCCCCACGATTATCGCGACCTGCTGCTCGTCGTGATCGTGATCAACACCTTTATGATGATCGCGAGCACCGCGGTCGGCGGCTTCATGGTCGAGACCGCGCAAGCCACATCGGGCTCCGGGCGGCTGACAGCTATCCGCCAATTTATTCAGCAGGCATGTCTGGTCATCAACGGCCCGGCCGCCGGATATCTCGCCAGCATCGCCTTTGGTTGGACGGCGGCGGCTTGCGGCGGCATCATGTTTTTGCTGGTCCCGGTAACCATCCGGTTTTTGCGGGAGCAGAAGAGGCGCCTTAATTCGCGCGAGGTTTTGGACAACGCCAGAGCGCAACTTGTCAACATCGCATCCGCGCGCACGATGTGGGCGGCGGCGGGCCTGATGGCGTTATTCTACATAGCCCCCGGCTTTGCGACCGCTCTTTTTTACAAGCAACAGAACGAGTTGCACTTTAGCACTCAAACTCAGGGTTTCCTGCAGCTGATCGCCGGCGCTTGCGGCATATTGGCCGCTGTCGGTTACGGAATCCTGTGCCGGCGGCTCAACCTTCGCAAATTATTGGTTTGGTGCATGCTGGCGGCGACCGGGGCGAATTTGGGCTATTTGTTTTACTCCTCGCTCGGACGCGCTCAGGCGGTCGAGGGATTGAACGGGCTTGGCTACACTTTAGCCGAACTGGCGCTAATGGATCTCGCGGTGCGTTCGACCCCCGCCGGCAGCGAGGGGCTCGGGTTCTCGATCATGATCAGCGTGCGGAACATGGCCCTTTTTGGAACCGACTGGTTCGGGGCCAGTCTGCTCGACCGGTATCATTTATCTTTTGCGTCGCTGGTGATCGCCAATTCCGCCACGACACTGCTCGCGGTACCGCTGGTCTTTCTGCTCCCCCGGCTCATCGTCGCCCGCAAGGACGCCGAGATCGACGGCAAGGCGCCGCTCCTCAAGCCCGCGCTGGAGTGACGGCGGAA
>JAFAHP010000699.1 GCA_019237175.1 Alphaproteobacteria bacterium | reverse complement strand
ATGCCGGCGCCAAATCCGCTGTTGATGCTCTGAATGCCGGAAACGGCATTGCCGTCGCCATCGGCGGTGCAGAAATAGGTGGTGTCGCCGGCCGCCGCCGGCTCACAGCGGGTGGTCGCCGCTCGCCGCATGTCGATGCTGGCAGCGAGCTTGGCGGCGTGATCGGCCGATAGCAGCCGGTCGAAGGGCGGGTCGATCGATTGCGGATCCGCACCCCAGTGTTCGCGGTCGATAAAGGCGAGCTTTTTAGCCTCCACCATCGCATGGATCCAATCGGCCGAGAGCAACCCCATTTCTGCGACAGCGAATTGTTCGAGGATCTTCAATTCTTCGAGCAGGACAAAACCGGTCGAATTGGGCGGGGCTTCGAGCACGGTGAAGCCCCGATAATCTACACTGATCGGCTCCTGCTCTTCGGCCGCGAAATCGGCGAGGTCGGCAGCACCCACGAGCGTGCCGGCGGCGGCGAGGCCCGCCGCGAGCCGCCGCGCCACGGGGCCGCGGTAAAAGGTTTCGGCGCCGGCGGCAGCGATTTCTTCGAGCGTGCGCGCCAATTCGGGCTGCACGATCGCGGCGCCGAGCGGCGGCGGGTTGCCTTCGGCCAGAAACAGCGCAGCGGCGCGCGGATCGGCCAGGAGGGTCGGACGATACTCCTCGGCAAAATGGCGGTAGGCTCGGGTCGCGCCAAATCCGCCGCGGGCGAGCGCAATCGCTTCGGCGCAGAGTTCGCGCCAGGGCAGCCGACCAAAGCGACGATGCATCAAATCGAGTGCCGCCAGCATCCCCGGCACCGAGACCGAGAGCGGGCCGGTGCGGGGTATGCCGCCGACGTAACGCTCGGGCGTGGCAGCGGCGGGAGCCGGGCCGGTCCCGTTGAACACAACCGCGCGGCCATTCGCGGCGTCAAAGACCTGATAGAAAGCATCACCCCCAAGCCCCGACATCATCGGCTCGACCACCGACAGCACGAGCCCGGTAGCGACGGCGGCATCGACCGCGTTGCCGCCGACGCGCAGCGCCTGCAGACCGGCTTGCGCGGCGAGCGGGTGGTTCGCCGCGACGGCACCGCGCCGTCCGATGATCAGCGGCCGATAGCTCCTCAATTCCGCAATCACATCTGGTCTCCGAATTTGCCTGCCGGGCGCATATTATCGAAGAAACCGGCAGGAGCGAGGATGCGCCACTGGACACGCAAACATCGGGATGCCGCTTGTCGCCTCTCGGTGATCGGCCTGTTGTTGCTGCTTGTCGGCTGTGCTGACAGCAGCGGCAACAGCAGAGGTTCCGACAATGATCGCAACAGCGGCTTTTACGGTGGCGTCACTGGCGGCGGCAGCCGGCTATGAACGCAGCGAAGACGAGCTGCGGGGTCATCGTCAGCGATGGCGAGCGCATCCTGCTGGGCCACGCGACCCGCTCGCCGCGCTGGGACATACCAAAAGGCGAAGCCGAGCCCGACGAGGCGTTCGCGGCCGCGGCCGTCCGCGAACTGCGCGAGGAGACCGGCCTCTCGGTCATGCCGGCGGAACTGACCCCGCTTGGCGTCCATGCCTATCTGCGCGGCAAGGATCTGGCTCTGTTCGGCTGGATGCCGCCAGTCATGCCCGACCCGAAAACCCTCAACTGTCATTCGACCTTTACCTTGCCAAACGGGACGCAGCTGCCCGAATTCGACCGTTTTGCGCTGTTCTCGTGGGACGAGGGCCTAAACCGGGTCGGCAAGAACATGGCGCGAGTGTTGGCAGAAATCGGTCGGGCGGCGCTAAACCGTGCTTCGAAATGACGCGCCGGTCGTGCTAGGCTGCCATCAGCGAAACGCGAGGAGGTCACCATGCCCAAGCTGCGCCATATCGCGATTGCCGCGGAAGATCCGGACGCGATGGCCGAATTCTATAAAAAAGCCTTTGATTTTGTCGAAGTTGGCCGGCCAAACGGCGTCCTCGCCGACGGCGTGTTTTTGAGCGACGGCACGCTGAACATGGCGATCCTCAAATTCAAGACCGATCAGCTCGGCAAAGGTATGGATTTCCGTGGCCTCCATCATTTCGGCGTTCTGGTCGAGGATGTCGAAGAGTTCTCTCGGAAGCTCGAGACCTTAGGGGCTCAACACTATATCGACCAGGGCCATGGCGGGCAGCAGGCCGGGTATTTCGAAAAGAAATTCTATGGTCCGGAGCATGTCTTGTTTGATATCGCCGAGCACGGCTGGGCTGGGGCCGAGCCCTTGCCGGCGCCGGTTAAGGAGGCCGCAGAGTAAGGCCAGGTCCTCACAAATTCGTCTTGCCCGGACTTGGTCCGGGCATCCACGAGAAAGCGGCGCTTGACTTTTCCGGTTCTGGTGGATGCCCACGGATCAAGTCCGTGGGCTGAAGGCCCACGGGCTGAACCCGGCCAAGACGATTACATTCATCTTAACTACAGGCTGCCTGCCTCAGGTGCTGCGGAACCGAAAAGGAGCCCAAGAAATGGCCAAATTGCGCCACATCGCGATCGCCGCCAAAGACCCCGACGCGATGGCCGAATTCTACAAAAAGGCGTTCGACTTCAAGGAAGTGCGCAAAACTGACGGGCCGCTCGCTTATGGCTACCACCTGAGCGACGGGACAATCGACCTCGCGATCCTGCGCTTCAAGACCGACCAGCTGGGCCGTGGGCTCGACTATACCGGCCTGCATCATTTCGGAGTATTGGTTGAAGACGTCGAGGCCGCGGGCAAAAAGCTCCAGAGCCTGGGTGGCAGGCATTACATGGACCAGGCCGACAACGAGCGGGTTGGGGGCTTCGAAGTCAAATTTTACGGTCCCGAGGGGATCCTGTTCGATGTCGCCGAACATCCCTGGACCGGTACCGAGCCGCTGCCGATGAAAGAGGCCGACGCAGCCGATTAACACGCTGCCGGCACCGCGGGCCTCGACGGCGCGGCGCGGCCCCGGCTCGACTTCGAGGCTCCGCTGCCATTTGGTGGAGTTCGGTCATGAGCGCTGAAGATCTGTTTGCGGCTTTGCGGCAATCGGCCGATCCCAGTGCGGCGACGGCGATCGAGGAATTGGTGCGGGACGCCCCGGATCATGCTCTGAGCCGCATCAATGTGGTCGACTTCGCAACCAAGGCGGGGCTCGACCAGGAATGCGCCATAGCAGCTTTCCTGCACGCCTCGCGCCTGGGGATTTTCGAGCTGTCGTGGAACGTGCTGTGCCCGGGATGCGGCGGCGTGCTCGATACCAGTACGACCCTCAAGAGCGTGAACCGGGAGGAATACGAGTGCGCGATGTGCGCGACCGAATACCGTCCGACACTCGATGAAATGGTCGAGGTGACGTTCACGGTAAGCCGGCGGGTGCGCAGGATCGCGGCGCACGATCCGCACGAGCTCCCACTCGCTGAGTATTTTCGCCAAGTATTCTGGGGCTCCGGGTTCGATGTGCCCGAGGATTTCGAGCGGGTGTTCGAGGAAGTCACGCTCGACGCCATCGAGCTTCCGGCCGGTGAGAAGGCGCTTATGTCGCTGCAGTTGCCTGCCGAGTTCGTGATTGTGATGGACCCGGTGACGCACGGCACGCAATTCCTCGACGTCAAGGGCGAGCCGACGCGCGAGCGCCAAAACCTTTCGCTCGTCTTCGACAGGGTTCGGAAGCCGACCGGCACCACGACAATGCGCCCCGGCCCGCTGCGGCTGTCGCTGGAAAACCGCACCGACACTAGGCTCTTGCCGGGGCTGTGGATCGCAGGAGACCAGCTGCACGAGCTGCTCGGTAGACGCCGGCCGTTCCTGACGG
>JAFAHP010000588.1 GCA_019237175.1 Alphaproteobacteria bacterium | reverse complement strand
CTCGCCGCTCATCCCGAGGCTTGTCGTGTTGACGAGCAGTCCCGCGCCCTCGAGCGCTGCGCTCGCCATGGCCCAGGGATACACCATAATCCGCCTGTCGGGGATAGCGAGGTCGCCGACGAGCGCTTCGGCGCGGCTGCGGGTGCGGTTGACGATGCGGATCTCGGTGACCCCCGCATCGAGCAGTGCTGCAACTACGGCACGCGATGACCCGCCAGCGCCCAACACGACCGCGGAACCCGCCAACGGATCCCACTCAGGAACACTGTCCCGCAGATTTTCGCGAAAGCCGTAGATATCGGTGTTGCGGGCTTCGAGGCTGCCGTCCTCGGCGATGACAATCGTGTTCACCGCGCCGATGCGGCGCGCCAGGGGATCGACGCGATCGGCCACCCGCAAAGCCGCCTGTTTGTGCGGGATAGTCAGATTGCACCCGCGAAAGCCCAGCAGCGGCAGCGCCCTGAGCGCCCTATCGATGTTCTCGGGCCGCACCGGCAATGGGACATAGGCGCCGTCCGTCCCCGTCTCGTCGAGCCAAAACCCATGCAATAACGGGGATCGGGAATGGGCGACCGGCCAGCCCATGATGCCCGCCAAGCGTGCGGCGCCAGAGATTTTCATAACGCTATATCTAGCACGTCGCCCACGGTCTGAACCATAGCGGCCGGCGGATGCTGGCGCTGTGTTCGCCAAAACGAGAGTGTCGTTCCCGCGAAAGAGGCTGTAACCGAATCGCCCTGGGCGTCAAAAGTCGGGCTGCATTGCTGCCGTGCGTGCTTCGAGGCCGCCTGCGGCGGCACCTCAGCAGCCTTCGGATAGCGGAGCGACACCTCGGTTGCTTTTGGCCTCGGCAAGCGCATCTGCACAGGCTCGAGCGCTGCGTCCGGAGGCGCGAAATCGCCATTTGATCTCCGCCGCCTCGATCGTCGCGGATCAAACCGCGAAATCGACATCCGCCGCATGTAGCAGCCGGGCGCGGACCGAGCTTAACAAAGCCAGGATCAGCCCTTCACCCACCGACCCCATGGCGCCGCGCCAAGAGTTTCATGACCGCCGCGGCGGTTTCTTCGATCGAGCGTCGCGTAACGTCGATGACCGGCCAGTGATGCTCCCCAAACGCTCGGCGCGCCTCGCGAACCTCGGCGCGGACGGCCTCGTGATCCGTGTATTCTGAGGATCCGTCGTGCTGCAGCATGCTGAGCCGATTGCGGCGCAGTTGGATCAATCGTTCGGGATCATTGGTCAAGCCGACGATCAGCGGTCGCTTTGCACCTGTCAGTTCGGGCGGCAGCGGCACGCCCGGCACAAAAGGCACGTTCGCCGCCTTGATGCCGCGATTTGCGAGGTAAAGGCAGGTCGGCGTCTTGGATGATCGCGACACCCCGACCAGAACCACGTCGGCATCATCAAGACCCCACTGCGACTGGCCGTCATCATGGTTGAGAGCAAACGTCATTGCGTCGATGCGGGCAAAGTACTCGTTGTCGAGGAGGTGCTGCTTGCCCGGCACGCCGCGGCTCTCGCGATGAAGATATGCGGCGAGAGCCCCGATGACCGGATCGAGGATCGGAATTGCTGGTATCTGGATCCTGCGGCATTCCTGCTGCAACAGCTGGCGCAGCTGTTCGCTGACCAAGGTAAACAGGACAACGCCGGGGTTGGCCTCAACCCCGGCGACAACTCGTTCGATTTGATTGCGGGTGCGCACCATGCTCCATACATGCTCAACGGCGCGCACCTCGTCGAACTGCACGAGGCAGGCACGCGCCACCGAATGCACGGTTTCACCGGTCGAATCGGAGACGAGATGGAGGTGAAACCGGGTCACCGCCTGACCGCCGGACTCACCACGTTCATCCCCAACGGAATGTGCATTGCTGTGGATGGATGCACGAGTTTAACACCGACGCGCATTGGTGAATGTCGTTTGTCCCGGTAAGCCGGTTTTCGTGTACGCCGCCCGGCGCAGGGCGCTGCATCCACGCGCGGCGCTGTGGAATTGTGCATTGTTCGGGCTTCAAGACAACATATCCCCTTCTTTCAGCCTAGGTATCATTGCTGAATTTCATCGGGTTAGCGCACATATTCACTGCTTTGGCCCACTTTCGAAATCCGCCAGGTTTGACCTGGCGAGAGCCTGGTAAGCTCAGAAGTAACCGGAGGA